>JAPOOQ010000001.1 GCA_026713345.1 Gemmatimonadota bacterium
AATCGATCCGCTGAAGTGATTCCGCAAACAGCGTCTGCGGAATCTCGCCCCCACGCCGTATGGGGTCTCGTATGTCATCTACACTTTCCATTATGTCATGTGCAGTTGACTATTTCGGCGCGACTGCGGAAGGAGAGTCCCGGAAGTGGCGAGGCGAGCGGTTGGGCCTACACGTGACCACCAGCACGCGGCCTGGCTACGCAGTCTGGTTCCCGGTTCGTCGCCTTCCGCCCGTATTATCTTGGGGTCATCGGAAGTGGTCCGCTCTGTTCTAAAGGAAAGAACCGGAGAGATGGATTGAACGCATGCCAGCCGTGACGATTGACGGGAAGGAATACTGGGCGGGCCGTCATCCCAGGTTCGGTGTCGTGGTGCATGCCCTTCGTTGGCAGGAGGGCCTTCCATCCGACAGGGTCCGCCTGCTCGTCGTGTCGGAGCAGCGACTGGGAACGTTCGATCGAGCAATCGTGCGACGGCTCATGGAATGGCGGCATCACGAGTTGTCCGCAGGTGACAAAGCAAACATCGAGACGACTCTGCACGCCATGGCCCGGAGCCTGCCGGTGTCCTACCGCCCGCAGCGAGCGCTGGAGCTCTTGCAGAAGGGCACCCGCATTCCCCACGCCACCTTCCGCCCCGGCCAGGAGGAAGCCATCCGGCATGTGGTCGAGGGCCGTGGGCGGCTCCTGGTTGTGGAGAGGACGGGTTGGGGGAAGAGCTTCGTCTATTTCATCGCGACAAGGTTGCTGCGGGAAGCGGGAAGAGGTCCGGCCCTGCTTGTTTCTCCGCTGCTGTCGTTGATGCGCAACCAGATTGCCGCCGCGAGACGGATGGGTGTCCGGGCAGAGATGATCACGTCGGCCAACCGCGACGACTGGCCGAAAGTGGAAGCGGCGTTGGACCGGGACGAGGTGGATATCCTGCTCATCGCGCCGGAACGATTCGCCAACGAGCGTTTTCGCACCAGAGTCCTCATGGGAATCGCCGACCGCGTCTCCCTATTGGTGATCGACGAGTGTCACTGCATCTCCGACTGGGGGCACGACTTTCGGCCGGACTATCAGAGGATCGAGCGGGCGGCCCGAAATCTCCCGCGCAACATGCGACTGCTTGCGACAACCGCCACCGCGAATGATCGGGTGATGAACGATCTGCGCAACGTACTTGGGCGTGATCTGAAGATTCAGCGCGGACCCTTGGCGCGTCCGTCGCTTGCCCTGCAGACTATACGCCTGCCCCGTCAGTCTCAGCGGCTGGCCTGGCTCGCCGCACAGCTTCCTGCACTTGTTGGCTCCGGAATCATCTACACGCTGACCGTGCGCGATGCGGAGCTGGTGGCGAAATGGCTCCAGGAACGGGGCATCGAGGTCAAGGCCTACACAGGCAAGATGGAAACGGAGGAACGAGCAGAGTTGGAGAAGGCCCTGATCGAGAACCGCGTCAAGGCGTTGGTGGCCACTGTCGCGTTGGGAATGGGCTTCGACAAGCCGGACCTGGGTTTCGTCATTCACTATCAGACGCCCGGATCTGTCGTGGCCTACTACCAACAGGTGGGCCGTGCCGGCCGGGCCTTGGAGAGGGCGTATGGCGTCCTGCTCAGTGGTGACGAGGAAACCGACATCACCGAGTACTTCATCACTACAGCGTTTCCCACTCGCGAGGAGGCGGAACAAGTGATCGGGGTGTTGAAGAGCGCGGCCGAGGGCGTGTCACATTACCAACTCCTGAGGCAGGTCAATCTCCCGAATGGTCGCATTGAGCGCACGACGAAGTTGCTGTCCCTGGAGTCGCTGCCTCCCATCGTGAAGGACGGTGCCAAGTGGCGGCTGACTGCTGCCAACCTGAAGAACTCCTTCTGGGAGCGAGTGGACCGCCTGACCAAACTCCGGATGGAGGAACAGCGCCAGATGCAGGAATACGTCCGTCTGGAACACGGCCGCATGGAGTTCCTGATCGGTGCGCTCGACGGTGATACGGAGGGAATCGGGTCCCCACGGCTTCCACCGCTTCCCGCAGAGGTCAGCCCCCAGTCCGAGCGCGATGCGCTGGCCTTCCTACGCCGTCTCGATCTGCCGATTCAGCCACGGTTGAAGTGGCCATCGGGCGGGTTGTCGCATGGCGCGGTCGAAGGCTGGATTCCGGATGAGCACCGAGCCGAAACAGGAAGAGCACTGTGCCTGTGGGGCGACGGAGGATGGGGAGAGCTGGTAAAGCGTGGCAAACAGAAAGACGTCCGGTTTGCCGACGATCTGGTTGCCGCGTGCGCCTCGCTGGTCGAGCGGTGGGGTCCGAATCCAGCGCCACAGTGGGTAACCTGCATCCCGTCGCGCCGGAATCCGCGCCTCGTGCCCGACTTCGCGGAGCGACTGGCAAGAGCGCTTGGACTTCCATTTCGTCCGGTTTTCGTCAAGACCGAGGACCGCCTCCCGCAGAAGAACATGCAGAACTCCATGCAACAAGCTCGCAATGTCGACGGTTCTATCTCGGTTGCCCGCACCCACATACTGGCCACTCCCGTATTGCTCGTGGACGACATCGTCGGTTCCCGCTGGACCTTCACTTTGGCGGCGCGGCTCTTGCGCCTGAATGGCAGCGGCAGGGTCTGGCCACTCGCACTCTCAGCGCTGGAGCGAAGCTCATGAACGGCGAGCTCAGCCAAAACGCCCAGGCGATCCTGTTGCTGACGGCGCCACTCCTGGCGGGCGGGGCGCGTCCGTCTGTCAGGCCTCTGCCTCTCGGCGACTACAACAAACTGGTGCGGCACCTTCGCGACACCAACATGCAGCCCGCGGATCTCCTTGATTCCGAGGGCTTGAGGGAGCTTGGTGATTTCTGGTCCGCACTGAGGACCAGCCGAACTCCGGAAGATGTTCGTCAACTTCTCGGACGAGGATTCCTTCTGGCCCAGGCCCTGGAGCGTTGGAGCGCGCGTGCGATCTGGGTGGTCACAAGACCGGACGACGACTACCCCGATCGGCTCCGGAGAAAGATGCGGGGGAGGGCGCCGCCGGTGCTCTACGGTTGCGGAGACCGGGACGCCTTGGACGGAGGCGGACTGGCAGTAGTTGGCTCACGAAAGGTGCCCGAGGAACTTATTGAGTACACGGAACGCGTCGGACAGTTGGCCGCCGAGGCGAAGGTACAGATTGTCTCCGGTGCGGCCCGTGGCGTCGATCAGGCGGCCATGTGGGGATCCCTTGAGGCAGGTGGGCGTGCGATTGGCGTCCTGGGCAACAACCTCGAACGCGCCGCGCTCAACCGCGGGAATCGCGAGCCACTAATGGACGGGCGGCTGGTACTGGTCTCCTCTTTCGATCCCGCAGTCCGATTCCGGGGTTGGCAGGCGATGGAACGCAACAAGCAGATCTATGCGCTGGCGGATGCGGCGCTGGTCGTGAATTCCGATCATGGGCATGGTGGCACCTGGGCGGGCGCGACCGAGCAACTGGGGAAGCTTCGCTATGTGCCGGTGTATGTCCGCTCAACCGGCGAGCCATCCCGAGGGCTTGAAGAGTTGGTTGCGCGTGGCGCAGGCAGATGGTCGGAACCTAAGACACCTTCTGGCCTTCGCGAGATCGTATTCGATGACGCATCGCCGGATCCAGAGCATCACGACCTGCCTCTGTGGAGACCACCTTCCGAAACCGAAGCTGCTCCAGGAGTGTCCGTTGTCCGAGAGAGTGTGCCGACGGTGCTTGCCGAACGGAAGATCGTGGCAGATGACTCTGAGTGGCCTCTCGAAGCACCCGTGCCCGGGAAGAACGAGATGCGGCTGCTGCGAGTAATGTCCGGCGAAATGACGCGCAAGGAGGTCCGTGACGCCTTGAAGCTCAAGAATCGGAGCGACGTCAAGAAGCGGTTTCTGGATCCATGTCTGGAACAAGGTTGGATCAAGATGACGGTGCCCGAGAAGCCGAGAAGCCCGAAACAGCGCTTCCGTATCACTTCGGCTGGCCGGGCTAGAGTGAAGGTCTTCAAGGACGAGTAAGGCTCGAAATCGGGTCACCGACGAGTGAAGTAGGCAGGGCCTTTCCGGCGCGCTTACCAGCTCGCGTACGACGCTCACGGATGATCACCAAGGCCGTTTGCCGATCATTTCGTCCGCAATGTGATCGCCAAGGTGGCTTGTCGGTCACGGATGATCGAGAAAACCCCCTCTGGCGACAACGGTCGCCCAATCTATGTCATCTCTGCTTTACACAATGTAAAGCGCAGTTGACATCAGCAAAGATCCGGGACACCACCGGCCCGATGCGCTCCGCATCCCTTCCCCACTTCGGCCCATCCAGCCATCCAAATGCCCACCCACCTCCCCCACCTTGGAGTCCCACCATCCCGGAGACTCCATGCACGACGCCTTCCTCAAGTCGGTTTTCGCCGACCCCCGCATGGCCGAGATCCTCATCCGCCGCCACGCACCCGAGTGGGCCTCCGAGGTCGACTTCTCGACGCTCCGCACAGAATCCACCGAACTCGTCAGCAAGAAGACGCTGCAGCGGCGCCACCCCGACATGATCTGGTCCGCTGACACGGTCAATGGCGAAAGAGTTCTGTTTCTGCTGGAGTCCAGCGCACCGTCGACCGCCTCATGGCCTTGCGCACGACGACCTACACCGCGCTGACGCTGGAGGCAATCGCCGCCGGACCAGACTTCCGTCCCGGGGATCCGCTCCCGGAGTTCGTCTACCTTGTCCTCTACCACGGCGACGGCCCCTGGACTGCACCGGCCCATGTGGCCGATCGTCCGGACGGTGGATACGATGTTAGAGTTGAGGGACTACCCGGCACGACTGACGAAGGGAGGAGCGAAGACCATGGCAGAGGTGGTGGACAGATTCCAGCAGGGAATGGACGAGTTGGTCCAGAGGGGCGTGCGCCAAGGGATTGAGCAGGGGATACTACAGGGAGCCCGCCAGGGTCAGGCCCTGGTTCTTCGCCGGCAGATCGAACGGAAGTTTGGCCGGCAAACGGCCAGGCAGTTTTCCGACCTGCTCGCCGAGTTTTCCGGCCCCGAAGATATCGACAGAGTGACTGACGCATTGTTGGAGTGCGCCACGGGCGAGGAGTTCATCGATCGGGTGCAGACGGGCTGACGGACAGACACGATCAGTTTCCAATCGTCGCTTGATCTGGCACCGACACCCCGGTATCGCCTATTCGAACTCCGAGCGAGGCAGACCGGATTGTCGAATGATCGACCTCAGGGTGCCCACGCGCAGCTCGCGTCTCTCGATTTCCTCGGTGGAGGCCGTCTCGAAGAAAAGGCCCAGGGCTTCTTCGAGGTTCGACCGCGCTTCGGCGACGGAATCTCCCTGGCTGGCTACATCTACCTGCGGGCACAGAGCCACATACCCGTTTCCCTCACGTTCCACGATCGCGGTCAGTTGTCTTCTCATCCGATACTCTCCTTGCTTTCCGATTGTAATCAGCCGGGCTCGCCCGAAGATTCGCAAGTCCGCATGAACACCGGCATGACGCCCTCGCAGAGAAGACAACCTCATATCGACTCACAACTCCGGACCGACTAGCTCCTCAGCCAGGTCGCGGATCGCTTCTCTCGCGGGAATCCCCGGCTCTCCAGCTCTGTGGGCCCTGATCGCCTCGCGCCAGATGTGTCCGCGCTCGGCCGAATGGACCAGGAAGTCGTAGCGCTCTGGGCTCATGACGACCATGGCGGCTTGGCCATTCTGGGTGATCGTCTCCACCCGCCCTTCCCGAATCCGATCCAGGTGTTCGCTCGTGCGTTGCCGAAAATTGCTCAGCGAATAGGTGTCTTGTGTGCGGTGCATGCCGCGCCTCCATATGTTATTAGGACTGAATTCAGTATGGCTTGCTGTGCTTGGCCTGTCCAGTGTCCCTCGCGGACCCGACGCAGTCCAGCATCGATGACGACAGACCCTAGGTCATCTTTACATTACATAATGTCATGTACAGTTGACATCCCGGTCCATTTCCGCAGTTGACGCTGGCACTCAGTCGTCTGTCCATCCAGGTCAGCCCATCCAGCCCCTTCACGCGGATTCTTCGAGTCGTTACCCTCGAAGATGGCGAGACCATCCACAACGCGTTCTTCGACCGCAGCTTCAGAAGAGGATCACCATGAAGCTCCACTACTACCCCGAGACCCACAGTCTCTACATCGAGCTTAGCGAGGAACCCGGCGTGGAGACCAGGGAAGTGTCCGATGGCGTGAACGCGGATATCGATGCGCGCGGGAAACTGGTCGGCTTCGACATCGATCGCGCCGCGAACCAGCTTGACCTGTCCTCGCTGGAAACGACCGCGCTGCCGCTCCGCTCCTACAGGATCGGGTAGCGAACACAGCCGAGACTCTGGCTCGATTCACCCCTTTCCGGATCTACAACCGGCACATCGCCCGACATCCCGGTCTAGACCCTACGATCCCATGTGGGCCATCGCGTCAGACCCTCGCGCCAGTGCATTCCCAGGCCAGCGATGTACCGGATGTTGGACGCGCTGCGAATCGCGAAGTCGAACAGCCTTCGCCTGGTATGTGGTCGACCATCCCCGACCCAGCCGAGCACCAGCAGATCCATCCGTTCGTCTATGCTCAGTGCCTCGATTGCTTTCTGCAGCTTCAGGTAGGTCGGTGAAGTCTCTGCGAGTTCCGAGGTTGCGGATGTGACGATACGGAGTCCCCGGTCAGGCACGGGATGGATATCGTCCACCACGCTCTTCTCTTTCGCGGCGACCCGCTCCCACGCCTCAATCAACTCCTTGACCTGGTCTCGGTCGATAACGAGCCGTATCGCGGCTGCCTCGACCCTGGCCATCGCCTGATCATCCTGAAGCGCGATCACTTCGACATCGGGAACCCGATCCGACACGACCTGGGAGAGTTTCCGTTCCGCCGTAACGAGAACCGATCCTGTACGCCTCGCGCAGGCGATGTACAGACTGTCGTAGACTGGATGACCAACTTGCAGCGCCGTTTCCGTAGCTTCCCTTAGCAGCGTCTCGTTTGGCTGGATTCGGATGACCCCCGGCAGCCTGGTGATCTCATCCAGGAAGGGCACAGCCGACCTGATTTCCCCGCGACGGGCCTTCTTCCAGATCGCGCTGGCACATTCCACCGGCAGCAGATCGGGCGCATACCGTTCGATTCTGGGTCCAAGCAGACTCCGGGCTCTCTTGCGGTGATCCTCCACCACGAACCACTTGACGGCCACGGTCGCATCGACCGTCACCCTCACCGGTCACGGTCCTCCCGAACGAGGACGGTGCTGTCCGTCTGCTTCAGACCGGAAGTGGTCGCTGCCAAAGCGTCCGCGCGTTCCAGAAACTCTGCGGTCCGGAGGTAGTCGGACACCTCCCGTGTCAGGACGTGGCGAACCTCCCCCTCAAGGGAACGTTGATTCGCCCTTGCCTGGGCCTTGAGCCGGTCGATGACGCCGTCGTCCAGATTGCGAATGGTCAGGTTGCCCATGTTAGCCTCCAGCGAGTTGATGTGGTGATCGCATAATGCTAGCTCAATGCTAGCAACGAAACAAGCCGGGAGAATGCAAACCTCACCAAGAAAGTCCCCGCTGCGATGCCCGCACGCACCTTGGAACGTCGACATCCGATCCGTCCCCCCGCCCATCCAGCCATCCCTTCGCCCCCACCCCTCCCCCACCTTGGAGTCCCCACCATCCCGGAGACTCCGTGCACGACGCCTTCCTCAAGTCGGTCTTTGCCGACCGCCGCATGGTCGAGATCCTGATCCATGGCCATGCGCCCGAGTGGGCCGCGAAGATCGACTTCTCGACGCTCCGCGAGGAATCCACCGGGCTCGTCAGCAAGAAGACGCTCCAGCGGCGCCACCCGGACATGATCTGGTCCGCCGACACCGTCGATGCCGAAAGAGTCCTGTTCCTGCTGGAATTCCAGCGTACGACCGAGCGGCTCATGGCCCTGCGCACGACCACCTACACCGCGCTGACGCTCGAGGGAATTGCCGCCGGACCAGACTTCCGGCCGGGCGATCCGCTCCCGGAGTTCGTCTACCTCGTCCTCTACCACGGCGACGGCCCCTGGACCGCGCCGGCCAACGTTGCCGACCTGTTCCAGCGGTCCGATCCGGGGCGCTATCGTGTGGTCCCGTGGGGAGAGGGTACGGGAGATGACCGATCGCGCGACGATCTCACGGCTCTGGTGCTCGGTCTGGCCCGCAACCTTTCGCCGGAGGATATGGCGGTGCAGTTGTCGGGCCTGTGGCGTGCGATCGAGAGGCACGGAGATCCGGGCTTGGCTGGATTGATCGTCCGGACGGTGGATACGATGTTACAGTTGAGGGACTACCCGGCACGACTGACGAAGGAAGGAGCGAAGACCATGGCAGAGGTGGTGGACAGATTCCAGCAGG
>JAPOOQ010000002.1 GCA_026713345.1 Gemmatimonadota bacterium
CGAAAAAGACGCTGGCGATCAATGAGCAGGCGAGCACCGACATCCATGATCTCGCCTTCATCGTGATCACCGTTCCCCCTGGGCTCTCTCGCCTCGTTGGCCTAGTCTTCGCCGTCCCCGTCCTCGCTGTCGTCACCGGCGGCGTCTACGGTGTCCTCGCCGGCTGCGTCGCCTTCGCTGTTGTCGCCGGCAGCGTCGTCTTCGGGGTCGTCGCCGACGTCGCCGCCCTCGGTGTCATCGCCAGTGTCGTCGTCTTCGCTGTCGTCACCCGCAGCGTCGTCTCCTTCGCTGTCGTCGCCGGGGTCGTCGTCCGCGATGTCTTCACCAGCGTCGGCGGCGGCGTCCTCGGTGTCTTCGCCAACCGTGTCGTCCTCGGCGTCTTCACCGGCATCGTCGCCCTGGCCGGTTTCATCAGCGTCGTCGTCCTCGGCGCTTTCGTCGGCGGCGGCGTCCCCGGTGTCTTCGCCAGCCGTGTCGTCCTCGGCGTCTTCACCAGCGTCGTCGTCGCTCTCAACGGCCGCATCCTCGGCAACCTCCTCAACCGCCTCCTCAGCCGCCTCCTCGGCAACGTCCTCAACCGCCTCCTCAGCCGGCTCCTCGGCAACCTCCTCGGTCGCACCACGTGCGGGCGGCTCAAGAACCTCCAGGACGATGCGCCGCTCGTCGGCATCGGACGCGATCACCCGGAGGGGCACACTTTCCCCCACCCGGAAGTAGTCGCTCAGCGCGTCAACAGGGACCCCCGCGTGCGATCCCGGGACGAAGCCCTCGACTCCCTCGCCGAGATCGACCACCACGCCCTTGTCCTGCAGCCGCGCGATCGTCCCGTCCTGTTCGTGACCCCTGACGTACTTCGTTACCAGGGTCGGCCAGGGATCGTCGTAGAGCTGCTTGAAGCCCAGCGAGATGCGCTTGTTGTCGGAGTCCACCGCGAGGACCATGACTTCGGTCTCCTCGCCCTTGCGCACCACCTCGGAGGGGTGCTCGACCCGCTTCGTCCAGCTCATGTCGGAGACGTGGACCAGGCCGTCGATGCCGGGTTCAATCTCCACGAAGGCTCCGAAGGTGGTAAGATTGCGAACCGTCCCCTTGAGGCGTGTGCCCGTGGGGTATTTCACCGGCAGGGCCAGCCAGGGGTCTTCCTCGATCTGCTTCATGCCGAGCGAGATCTTCTCCTCCTGCGGGTCCACCTTCAGGACCACCGCCTCGATCTCGTCGCTGATCGAAACGAGCTTGGAGGGGTGACGCACATTTCGCGTCCACGACATCTCGGAGATGTGAACCAGTCCCTCGACGCCCTTCTGCAACTCGATGAATGCACCGTAGTTCGTGATCGACACGACCCTGCCGGCCACGCGCGCGCCAACCGGGTAGCGGTCCTCGATATCGGTCCAGGGATAGGGCAACAACTGCTTGAGCCCCAAGGAGATGCGCTCGCGGTCCCAGTCGATGTCCAGGACCTTGACATCCAGATTGCCGCCCACCTTGACCACCTCGGAGGGATGGCTCACGCGCCCCCAGGACATGTCCGTGATGTGAAGGAGTCCGTCGAGCCCGCCGAGGTCGATGAAGGCACCGAAGTCTGTGATGTTCTTCACCACACCCTCGCGCACCTGCCCCTTGAGCAGTTCCTTGACGAGCGTCGAACGCTTCTTCGCGCGCTCCTGCTCGAGGATGATGCGACGGGAAACGACGATGTTCCTCCGCCGCTTGTTGAGCTTGATGATCTTGAAGTCGTAGCGGTCGCCGATCAGGTCCTCGATGTTGGGCACGCGACGCAGCGCGATCTGCGAACCCGGGAGGAAGGCGTCCACCCCCATGATGTCCACGGTGACGCCGCCCTTGATCTTGCGCGTGAGCAGCCCCTTGACGGGACGGTCGCTCTCGTGGGCGTCGCGTATGAGCTCCCAAACGCGCAGGAAGTCTGCCTTCTTCTTGGACAGAACCACCACGCCGTCATCGTCCTCGAGGCTCTCGAGGAGCACCTCGACTTCCTGTCCCGGCTCCACGGAGTCGGGGTCCTTGAACTCATCGAGGGAAACGGAGCCCTCGCTCTTGAAGCCGAATTCGAGGATGACCGACGAGTCGGTGGTACGAAGCACCCTGGCCTTTACGATCTCGCCTTCCTTGATGTCGCCGCGGGCCGTCTGATGGCTGGCGAGCATTTCCTGGAAGGCGTCACGGGAGACGTCGAGCTGCTCCTCGCCGTAGGGATCGTGCAGGAGTTCGGGCGAGATCTCGTTGGATGCAAGGGTCCGTCCGGATCCGGACTCGGGCGCATCGCCCGCGTCGCCCGTCTCCGGCGGAGAGGGTTCAATCTCGTTCATGGTTGCGCTTCGCCGGCGCGCGCCGGCGCTCCAGTACCTGTTCCGGCCCGGCAGGAGGGATGCGGGTTGGCCGGAGTTGAATGAATCCGGGTCGCTTCGGCCACCCCGCTGGTGGGCCTGGCAACCGCGTCACTTTTCCTGCCCGGCTAGCGGCCCCCAAGCGGCCCCAATGTCGACATTGGGGCGGTCGTGCGACCCCGGGGCTGGCGTCCCTTGGGCCGTTGATGCCGGATTGCAGGTATAGTTGTTAACGATAATGCAAGTCGGCGCGAAACGGGAGATCAGCGAGGTCCAGAACCGCGTCGTTGCTGTCTTATTCCGACTCCTTGTCCCTACGGGAAGGTTGCCGGCCAGCCGAGGCGATTGCCAGACTTGCGATGTCGTCTATCTGCGACTGCGGTTCCCGGCCTGTGGTGTCGATCAGGTGCGCATCTGCGGCCAGCAGCAACGGAGCGACCCTTCGTGAGGAATCGGTCCGGTCGCGCCCCGCGAGCCGGGCGGCCTCCGCCTCGATCTCCTCCGGCTTCGGATCGAGGTCCCCCCTCTGCAGGATCCGGCGGCGGGCACGCTCGCGGGGATCGGCATCGAGGTAGACCTTGAGGTCGGCTTCGGGGAAGACGACGGTCCCCATGTCACGGCCCTCGGCAACGAGACCGGGGGGGCGGGCGGCGTCCCGCTGCAGCTCCAGCAGGTGCTCCCGCACGGCGGGTACCGCGGAAACCCGCGACACCATCGAGGTCACTCGCTCCGCCCTCAGCGCCGCCTCGGGGACCGGCTCGCCCCGGATGCGGACTGCCATGCCGGTGCCGTCCCACCGTACCTCGAGGTCCAGGACCGCCAGCTCCTGCGGCGTGACCCGCTCCACCGCTTCGCAGCCTCCCTCCGAGTCCATCAGGCCGAGCGTGACCGCCCGGTAGATCGCACCGGAGTCGAGGTGCCGGAACCCGAGACGGGCCGCCACGGCGGCCGCGGTGGTGGACTTTCCGGCCCCGGCGGAGCCGTCGATGGCCACGACCGTGCAGCGCCCCGGGTTGGCAGGTCGGGGGCGAGCCTCGTCCGTCACACGCTTCAGGAGGCGCCAGAAGCCCGGAAAGCTGACGTCGGCGACCCCGGGATCGTCGACCGCGATGTCGCACCCCGGCGCCGCGCCCAGAACTCCGAAGGCCATCGCGATGCGGTGGTCGTGAAAGCACTCCACCCGGCCGGTGAGGGGCCGGTCGGTCCCCTCGATCACGAGGCCGTCCGGAAGCTCCTCCACCTGGACTCCGATGCGCCGCAGGTTCACCGCCAGCGCCACAAGCCGGTCGGACTCCTTGACACGCAGTTCGGCGGCCCCGGTGATGCGCGTCTCGCCCTCGGCCCGCGCCGCCAGGACGGCGAGGACCGGAATCTCGTCGATCATCCCCACCACCTCCCCGCCCCCCACCTCCACCCCCCGCAGCCCGCTCCCCGGCGCGCCGACCCGAAGGTCGCCGGCCGGCTCGCCGCCTGCGGCCCCGCGTACCACCGCCTCGACCTCGACGCCCATCCTGGCCAGGACCGGCAGGAACCCCGTGCGGGTGGGATTCAGCCCGACGCCGCGGATCGTGAGCGGCTGCGTCCCCGCCGCCAGCGCGGCCCACGCGAGGAAGAACGCCGCCGACGAGAAGTCGCCCGGCACGTCCATCTCCAGCGGCGCGAGCCGCGCGGGCGGCTCCGTGATCCGCACGGCCCACGCCCCGTCCCGCCACCCCTCGCGCACCTGGGCGCCCATGGCCTCGAGCATGCGC
>JAPOOQ010000003.1 GCA_026713345.1 Gemmatimonadota bacterium
GCCGCGCACGTCTCCGGCGCGGGGTGATCATCCTGCCGTCGGCCTTCACCATCGGCAATCTCTTCTTCGGCGCCTACGCGATCGTTGCGGCGCTGCGGGGCGATTTTGCCTGGGCCGCGTGGTTCCTCGTCTTCGCCGCGACGCTCGACCTCCTCGACGGACGGGTGGCCCGCTTCACCCGCACGGGGTCGGACTTCGGCGCCGAGCTCGATTCGCTCACCGATGCAGTCTCCTTCGGCGTCGCCCCCGCCCTGGTCATGATCCTGCTCTACTTCCAGGCGTCCGACTGGGGCTGGCTGGCCGCCTTCGCCTACCTCGCCGCAGTGGTGGTCCGACTCGCGCGCTTCAACGTCGAGCAGGGCGGCGAGGCCCGGCGCCACTTCCACGGGCTGCCCACGCCCGCCGCGGGGCTGATCCTGGTCACCCACTACCCCTTGTCGCGAACGCCGTTCTTCCAGGAGAACCTGGCTTCCCTGCCCTGGCCCGAGATCATGGTGATCGTGATGGTGCTGATCTCGATCCTCATGCTGAGCCACGTGCCGTACGCCAAGATGCCCGCGCTCGACCTGAAGAGCCGCGCCGGCGTGTCGCGAACCGTACTGATGGCGGTCGGACTGGGGCTGGCCGTCGCGTTTCCCGCCTACTGGTTCTTTCCGGCCTTCGCCGCCTACGCCCTCTGGGGACTGCTCCGGTCCGTCTTTCTCGGTCTCCTCGACCGCCTGCCCGAGCGCGATCCGCTCATGGACACGCCCGACGAAATGGAATCGGATGTGGAGCCGCGCGACGTGGACTATCATGAGCTGACGCATGAGCCGGACCGTCAACCCGGCGCGCACGAGCCCGAAGCGCGCAAATCCGATAGCTTCCAGGACAAGGAGAACCGTTCTTGAGCCGATACACAGTCGAGGTCCTCGTCACCCCCCGGCCCGGCCTGCTCGATCCGCAGGGCAAGGCGATCCACCACGCCCTCTCGTCGCTGGGGTATGACGCCGTTGAGGACGTGCGCGTGGGCAAGGCGATCTACCTGGAGGTGGCGGCGGCCACGCCCGAGGACGCGGCGGAGCGGGCCGGGGAAATGTGCCGCAAGCTCCTCGCCAACCCCGTCACCGAGGACTTCCGCATCACGGCTGCCGAAGCCGACGGAGCGGCCCGATGAAGGTCGCGATCATCACCTTCCCAGGTTCCAACTGCGACCAGGACTGCCACCGCAGCGTCGAACTCGCGGGGGGGTCGCCCCGCTACGTCTGGCACCGCGAGACTTCGCTGGGCGGTGTGGATGCCGTGATCGTGCCCGGCGGCTTCGCCCACGGCGACTACCTGCGGCCCGGCGCCATCGCCCGCTTCAGCCCGATCATGGACGCCGTCGCCGGGTTCGGCAGCGACGGCGGGCTCATCGTCGGGATCTGCAACGGCTTCCAGGTCCTCTGCGAGGCCGGGCTGCTCCCCGGTGCGCTGCTCCGCAACGAGTCGCTGCGCTTCCAGTCCCACCACTGCAGGATGCGGGTGGAGCGCACCGACACGGCGTTCACCGCAAGGTACGGCAACGGGCAGGTGTTGGGGATGCCGCTGTCACACGCGGACGGGAACTACTTCGCGGACCCGGACACCCTGGCCGCCCTGGAAGCGGAGGGGCGGGTCCTGTTCCGCTATTGCGACGCCCGCGGCGATGTAACCCCGGAGGCCAACCCCAACGGCTCGCTCAACAACATCGCCGGGATCATGAACGAGCGGGGCAACGTGCTCGGGATGATGCCCCACCCGGACCGCGCAGTCGAAGCGGTGCTGGGTTCGCTCGACGGCCTGCCGCTCTTCGAATCGCTCGTCGGGGCCCTCGCACGCGCGGAGGTGGCCTGATGACGGGCCAGGCGTCCGGCAACGGAGGTGCACCCGCGGCGGGCGGTCCCGGCGGCGCGGCAACCCTCAACTCCCCCCTCCCCCGCCCCGGCGATCCCGCGATCACCCCCGAACTCGTCGAGGACCACGGCCTCTCGCCCGACGAATACGAACAGATCCGGCACATCATGGGGCGCGAACCCACCTTCACCGAGCTGGGCGTCTTCTCGGCGATGTGGTCCGAGCACTGCGGCTACAAGAACTCGAAGCGGCTTCTGCGGCTGCTCCCCACTCAGGCGCCCTGGGTCATCCAGGGGCCCGGCGAGAACGCCGGTGTGATCGATGTCGGGGGCGGTTTCGCGCTCGCCTTCAAGATCGAGTCCCACAATCATCCCTCGGCGGTGGAGCCCTACCAGGGCGCGGCGACGGGCGTCGGTGGCATCCTGCGGGACGTCTTCACGATGGGCGTGCGGCCGGTCGCCACCCTCAACTCGCTCCACTTCGGCGATCTCGACAGGCCCCGGGTGCGTTATCTTTTTGGCGGTGTTGTCAAGGGTCTGGGGGACTATGGTAATTGTGTCGGTATTCCTTCGCAAGGGGGTGAGGTCTACTTTGACCGCGGCTACGAGGAGAACCCGATCGTCAACGCGATGTGCCTCGGGCTGATGCGAACCGACGACCTGATCCGCGGGACCGCCGAAGGAGTGGGCAACACGCTGATGGCGGTGGGCGCGCGCACCGGGCGCGACGGGATTCACGGCGCCACCTTCGCTTCCGAGGAGCTTTCCGAGGGGGACGACGAGGCGAGCCGGCCGCAGGTCCAGGTGGGCGATCCCTTCACCGAGAAGCTGCTGCTGGAGGCATCGCTGGAGCTGATCGCCAGCGGCCATATCGTCGGGATTCAGGACATGGGCGCCGCGGGGCTGACGTCGAGCGGGGCGGAGATGGCGGGGCGCTCCGGGACGGGCGTGGAGATGGACGTTGCGCTGGTGCCGGTGCGCGAAAAGGGCATGACCCCGTACGAAATCCTGCTGTCGGAGTCGCAGGAGCGGATGCTGGTGGTCGCCGCGAGGGGCAAGGAGGACGCCGTCCGCGAGATCCTGGAGAAGTGGGAGCTCGAGGCCGAGACGATCGGGAGCGTCACCGCGACGGGCAGTTTCCGGGTGCTGGAGGACGGGGTGGCGGTGGCGGACATTCCCGCGCTGCCGCTCACCGAGGGCTGTCCGACCTACGAGCGGCAGGGCGAGGAGGGGGATGAGGTGCGGGAGCTGCGCGAGATGGACATCTCTCCGTACACCGAGCCGCCCGCGGGGCTGGAGGACGCCTTCCTTCGGGTGGTGGGTTCGCCGAACGTGGCATCGAAGCAGTGGGTGTACGAACAGTACGACACGACCGTGCGCGGCAACTCGATCGAGCGGCCGGGCGGGGACGCCGGAGTCATCCGGATCCCCGGCACGAACCGCGGTGTCGCGGCCTCGACGGACTGCAATGGTCGCCACACCTACTTGAATCCTCGTTCTGGCGCAATGGGTGCCGTGGTCGAGTCGGCGCGCAATGTCGCGTGCACCGGCGCGGTTCCCATGGCCGTCACCAACTGCCTCAACTTCGGCAGCCCGCTGAAGTCGCACATCCAGCACCAGTTCCGCCAGGCGGTCCTGGGGATGCGCGACGCCTGCGCCTACCTGGAGACCCCCGTCACCGGCGGCAACGTCTCCTTCTACAACGAGACCGACGGCAAGGCGGTCTACCCCACCCCGGTCATCGGGATGGTCGGCGTCATCGACGATGTGGAGGCCGTGGTACGGTACGCTTTCCGCGACCCCGGCGACCCGATCTTCCTGCTGGGCTCGAATACCGGCGAACTGGGCGGCTCCGAGTACCTGTACGCGCTGCACGGCCTCGTCGCCGGCGAGCCCCCGCCGGTCGACCTCGCTGCAGAACGCAGGCTCCAGCGCTGCATCCTCGCGATGGCGCAGTTCAGGCTCCTCAAGTCGGCCCACGACGTGGCGAGCGGGGGACTCGCGGCCACGCTGACCGAGTGCTGTCTGGGCCGGCCCCGCACCGGGAGGAGCGTGGGCGCGGCGGTGCACTTCGCGGACGCGCTCCCCGACACGGCGCTGCTCTTCGGCGAGGACCACGGCCGGGTGGTCGTCACCTGCGCACCCGAGGACGAGGACCGACTGCTGCGGCACACGGCGAACTACGGCGTCCCCTGCGCACGCATCGGGACCGTGACCGACCCCGGGACACCCCTCGAGATCGAGACCGCGTCGGCGCGGCTGCGCCTGGAGGCGGAGACGCTCCGCGACCGTTACTTTGGCGCCATACCCGACATCATGAACCAGGCGGGATAATGCGAGACCGCGCCCCAACCGACATCCATCTTCCCCTCCTGGACGACCGGCCGCGCGAAGAGTGCGGAATTGTCGGGATCAACGGCATCGACAATGCCTCCGAACTCGCCTTCCTGGCGCTGTACGCGCTGCAGCACCGCGGCCAGGAGGCGGCCGGGATCTGCGCGGCCAACGGCCAGCGCACCAAGCTCTACAAGGAACCCGGACTGGTCTCCGATGTGTTCAACGCCGACCGGATCGCGTCGCTGCCCGGAAGTACCGCGCTCGGCCACGTACGCTATTCGACCGCCGGAGGCGGACAGCGCGCAAACGCCCAGCCGATCGTGGTGAGCTATTCCGAGGGCGACCTGGCGATCGTGCACAACGGCAACCTCACCAACGCCAACACGATCAAGAGCCAGCTCGTGGACGAGGGCGCGATCTTCCAGAGCTCGTCGGATTCCGAGGCGATCGTCCACCTGATCGCGCGCTCCAGGCACCGCTCGGTCGTGGCCCAGATCCGCGACGCGCTCAGCTTCCTGGAGGGCGCATACGCGCTCGTGCTCACCGTGGGCGACACCATGTACGCGGTGCGCGATCCGCGCGGTTTCCGCCCTCTGGTGCTCGGCACGCTGAACGGCGGACACGTCGTCACCAGCGAGACGTGCGCGCTGGACATCATGGGAGCCACCTTCGTGCGCGACATCGAGCCGGGCGAACTGCTCCGCTTCCGGGACGGACAGGTCGAGAGCCTGCCGGGGCTCCACCCCGAGACCCCCGCGCCGTGCATCTTCGAACTCGTCTACTTCGCACGCCCCGATTCGAACCTCTGGGGCGTCAGCGTCGATCGCGCGCGACGGGCCTTCGGGCGCCAGCTCGCGCGGGAACACCCCGTGCCCGGCGACTGCGTGATCGCCGTGCCCGACAGCGCCAACTCGGCCGCGCTCGGGTACAGCGAGCAGAGCGGGATCCCCTACGAGCTCGGCCTGCTGCGCAACCACTACGTGGGCCGCACCTTCATCCGCCCCTCCCAGGCCGACCGCGACTTCGGCGCCCGCATCAAGTACAATCCGGTGCGCGACGTGCTCGCCGGCCAGCGGGTGGTCGTGGTGGACGACTCGATCGTGCGGGGAACCACCTCGCGCAGCCTGGTCAAGTTCATCCGCGGCGCGGGGGCGGCGGAAGTGCACTTCCGCGTGGCGAGCCCACCCGTGCGATACCCCTGCTACTACGGGATCGACATGCCGTCGAAGGGGGAGCTCCTGGGGTCCCAGATGACCGTCGACGAGATCGCCGCCGAGCTGGGCGTGGACTCGCTGGGATACCTGACGCTGGATGGGATGGTCGCCGCGGTCGAGGAGCGGGGGCCGTTCTGCGCGGCGTGCTTCTCGGGGGAGTACTCGGCGCCTCTTGTGGATCTTGAGGCGGGGGCGGGGGCCTGAGGCGCCGCAACCCGGGACGCCGATCAGGATGCAGCGGGTCTTTCCTTGAACAGGACGTGAATCGCGAGCGCACGTTTTTCAGCGGGTCGGCTCGATGCCTTCGTCCCTGCATCTCAGCGAGTTCGGCGGCAAAGTGCCGAATTGTCGGCGAGAATCCCCCGGGAATTCGTCCCTGACTGCATTGCCGTCTGACCTGTCCATGGTCCAGACCGCGGTAGACGCGAATCCAGCTCCGGTCCTTCGACCCGGCCGATCCTGCCAGCGTATCAGCCGGAGTGTCCCGGATTCATACCAGGCCTTGCTCGGCAATCACCGCTTCGAGTTCAGCACGCAAGTGGAATTCGAAGATCAGGTCGATGAAGACTTCGTTTTCTACCATTTGGTCGTTGACCTGCCCCCGAA
>JAPOOQ010000004.1 GCA_026713345.1 Gemmatimonadota bacterium
CGTTTGGGTTATCTATCCCTCAGTGATCGCGGTACAGCGGAACAACTCTATTGGGCTTGCTGCCGCACCATTGCCAAGCACCTGGGCAAACCACCCCGCCCCCCCCGCCGCCCCCCCCCCCCCCCAGCCCCCCCGCCCCACCACGCTCCCCTGGACCACGCTGTGAGAGTCCCGCCTGCCCGTGAGCCTGCCCACCCCGTGAGCGGTGCCTGCGCCCCATGACCCCCTCCGCTTGCCCCCGCCGGCCGCCCCCCCCATGAGCCCCCGCGAGTCCCAGAAGGCACGGACCAAGCGCGCCGCCACCATCTACGAGATCCTGCTCGCCGAATACCCCGACGCGAAGTGCGCGTTGCAGCACGCGTCGCCCTACGAGCTGGCGGTCGCCACGATCCTCTCCGCGCAGTGCACCGATGCCCGGGTGAACATGGTTACGCCCGGGCTCTTCCGCCGCTACCCCGACCCCGAGTCGCTTGCGGCCGCCGTCCCCGCCGAGCTGGAGGAAGTCATCCGCTCGACGGGGTTCTTCCGCAACAAGACCCGCAACCTGATCGGGATGGCCACCGCCCTGCTGGAGGAGCACGGCGGCGAGCTCCCCCGCAACATGAAGGAGCTCGCGGCGCTCCCCGGCATCGGCCGCAAGACCGCCAACGTGATCCTCGGCAACGCCTTTGGAATCGACGAAGGGGTGGTCGTCGACACGCACGTAAAGCGGCTCTCCGGCCGGATGGGATTCACGCACGAGACCTCGCCCGTCAAGATCGAGCAGGATCTGATGAAGCTATTCCCGCGCGGGGTCTGGACCATGCTGGCCCATCTGCTCATCTATCACGGGCGGCAGGTGTGCAGCGCGCGCAAGCCGAAGTGCAACCAGTGCGCGGTGTCGCACCTGTGCCCTTCCAGCGCGGTGTGATTCTGAAATGCCCACCCGATCCGATGCCGTCGCGCTCCTCGAAGAATGGGTCGCGAGCGAAGCGCTGAGAAAGCACATGTACGCCGTCGAGGCCGCCGTGCGGCACTACGCGCGCCTGATGCGCGAGGACGAGGAGCTGTGGGGACTGGCCGGCCTCCTCCACGACCTGGATTGGGAACGCCACCCGGACGAGCACCCCCACATCGGAGTCGCGCGGCTCCGCGAACTGGGCTACCCGGACGAGGTCGTGCGCGCCGTCGAGGCGCACGGCTACCCGGACCGCACCGACCTGGTCCCCGAAACTCCCCTCGACCGCGTCCTCTACGCCTGCGACGAACTGAGCGGACTCATCTACGCGTGCTGCCTCGTCCGCCCCAACGGCATCGACGACCTCAAGCCCAAATCGGTCGCGAAGAAGATTAAGGACAAGGCGTTCGCGGCGGGCGTGCACCGGGAGGCCGTGCACCGCGGCATCGAACTGATCGGGCTGCCGCGCGCCGAGCACATACAGAACGTGATCGACGGGCTGCGCACGGTGGCGGACGTGCTCGAGGTGCGGGCGGAGGACCAGGCAGCGCGGAGGGCCAGGCGGGGGGTGGGGGGTTAGGCCGGAGGGCCCACAACGCTACCTCGCCATCCTCACCCTCACCCCGAATTGCGCCCGCCACTGTGATGTCGGCACCTCCGGAGCGTATGGCAGCGCCGCGCGCACCCTGCCGGTTTCGCGGTCCCTGTTCGTCGCGCCGATATAGTTGACGGCCAGCTCGGTCGGGGGTTCGGCCAAGGGGTTGAGGAGGACGCGCCGGACCTGGAATGTCTGCACTACCGGATTCACGACGTAGACGACTCCCTGTGAGGAGTCCAGCAGGTTCAGGACGTTGAGCAGATCCAGAGTGAGTTCGGCGGACACGCCGCGGGCGTTGACCGACTGTCCGATGCGAAGATCGACCTGATTCGACCAAGGTGTATTGCAGGTGTTGCGCGCGAGGATCCGGTTCCTTTGCTCCTGCAGGCAGTCCTCGAGCCCGTAGAGGCTGCTCCACATTACCAGGTTGCCGAAGCCTCCGCCCGGGAATTGGCCGGTGAGATCGGGAACAAACAGGAGATCGTTCGAGAGACTCGATGCTCTCGGTCCGGGAAACCCGTCCCCGTTCACGTCGCCCTTGTATACATAGGAGTAGGGCACGCCCGACTGCCCCACGTACAGCAGGCTGATCCCGGTTCCGCCGAACCGGGGCGGGATCCGCGCGTGCGCGCTCGCTACCACCTTGTGCGGGCGGTCGAAGCGGGAGCGCTGCCGGATTGGGCGGTTCGGGTGGAGGTTCACCGGCGTTGACCCGTAGTTCGACGTGACATCGATGGAGGTAAGGTTCTGGATGTCGGCCGAGCGGGTCAGCGAGTAGCCTGCCCGAAGCCCCAGGGTCTCGCCGAAGTCCTTACGGAGTTCGAAAGTGGTCGCAAAGGTAAGATTGTCGTCCCGGTTGGTGACTTGGAGGATCGGACCGAAATTGTCGGACCGCCGCCCTCCCTCCCAGAGTTGCTCCTGCCCGCGCTCGGTGCCCCCCGTCGCGGTCCCGAAGACCTCGCGGACGCCGAAGCCGAAGCCGTCGTCGAACCCCTGGAACGCTCCTCCTTCGCTGGGTTCGGCGACGATGTTGTCGTTCTGGATGAAGATCTGGTTCAGGGCGATGTTGTACAGCAGGCTGCCGGACAGCACGATTCCGCCCGGTAGCCGGTGGTCCAGGGCGATCATCGTGCGCAGGTCCTGCGGGAAGCGGAAGTTCGGGTCGAAGTAGTTGATGACCGGTTGCGACTCGCCGGCATCCGTGCCGCCGACGCATTCGGTCGGTGCGGGCTGGACCGGATCGAAGAGCGGCGCCGCGTCGTCCCGGCAGACCAGGATCCGCACAGCGTCCCCGGTGTTCTGAAAGGCGTTGGCAAGCCAGGCGTAGGCCGGCCGGCCCGTGAAGACTCCGGCGCCCGCACGCAACTGCGTTCCTTCGAAGGGGCGCCAGTTGAATCCCCCGCGGAGCGAGATCGTGGAGTTCCGGCTGGGAAGCTCCGCCGTGTCGATCCCGAACTCGGAGTACAGGTCCGGGTTCAAGGCGGGTCGGCCCTGGAAGGTCGGCACGTCGATCCGGACACCGCCACGCAGGGTAAAGCGCTCGTTGGCCGCCCATTCGTCCTGGGCGTACAGTGAGTATTCGCCAACGCCAAAACCGGGATTGGCACCGTCCTCAGTCAGCGGGATCGTGATTTCGAAACGATCCGGCCGGTTCCGCGCGAGCTGCTGCAGGCTCTCGAAATGGTAGCTGCCGAGCAAGCCGGGAACGTACTGGCGATCGAAGCTGAACCAGGTGCCGGACGCGCCGAAGACGAGCGAGTGGCGGCCCACGTCATAGCTCAGGTTGTTGGACAACTGGACCACCAACTGTTTGAGGCCGTTGTCCTGCGAGAAGTAGCTGGCGCCCGAACGAATACCGCGCCGTACGCGGAACTCCCCGACCGTCCCGTCGAGCGTAACCTCCACCTGCGGGAACGCCGAGCGCGCTGCCTCCGTGTCGTCGAGGTGCTGGATGTTGGCCGCGAACTCGTTAGACACTCCGCCGGAGAACGACGAGAAGAGCTGGAACACGCCCGAGTGGCTGCGCGAGCGGATCTCGCTCCCGCTCGACGAGAGCTCGTAGAGGTCGCCGGGCAGGCGGTTCGGGTCCGACTGGTCATCCGCCGACGCGAAACTGTAGCGCAGCATCGCGTCATGACGCTCGCCCATCTCCCAGTCGAAGCGCGCGAAGACGTTGAAGATCGTGTTTTCCAGGGTCAGGGACCGGGCTGTGCCCGCGTCTGCGCCGAGATCCTCGAGCACCGACTGCATGCGCGCCACCGAATCGGGGACCAGGGACAGCCGGAACTCGTCGGACTCGCCCAGATGGAACCCGCTGGGGGGCTCCCGGACCCGTTCCCACTCGCCGGCGACGAAGAAGTGGGCCTGGTCGCGGCGGATCGGGCCGCCCATCGTAAAGCCGCCGTGGGCGGTGGACAGTTCCGGCACGGTGGCCACATCGTCGATCACGAGTTCGCCCACCAGTGCGTCGCTACGGTAGTACCCGAAGGCCGATGTCGCGAACTCGTTCGTGCCCGACCTGGTGACCGCGTTCAGCGCGCCGCCGGTGAAGCCGGATTGGCGCACGTCGAAGGGGGCGACCAGCACCTGGAACTGCTCGACCGCGTCGAGCGGAATGACGCGCCCGCCCGCACGCCCCCCTGCGACGTTGTCGGTCGAAAGCCCGAAGACATCCTGGTTGAGGGCGCCATCGACGTTGAGCGTGTTGAAGCGGTAGTTGGTGCCCGCGATCGACACCCCGTCCTCCGACACGCGAGAAAGCGGCGAGAGCGCCGCGAAGTCGACGAAGTTGCGGGTGAGCGTGGGGAGCTCTTCGATGATTTCGGCGGTCACGAGGGTGGAGATGCCGATCCGGCCCGGATCGAACTCGATGTCCTGCTGCACCTCGACCTCGATCCCCTCGATCGCGACAGCCTCCGGGACGAGCGTGACGTCAAGGTTGATGAAGCGGCCGAGCAGCAGCTCGAGGTCCTCGCGCGTCTGGTCCCCGAAGCCGATCCGGGTGACGGTCATGGTGTAGGGGCCGCCGGGGCGCAGGCTGCGCAGCGTGTAGCGCCCGTCGGCTGTGGTGATGGCCGTGTTGGTCGCGCCGGTCTCAGTGTGCTCCAGGGTGACGAGCGCACCCTCGACCGCGACACCATCCTGGTCGAGGACGCGGCCGCGCAGCCCGGCGGTGGAGACGCCCTGGGCGGTGAGGGGCGCAGCGCTGGCCACGGTCGCGGCAAGGGTGATGAGGAGGGGGGCGCGCCGTCTGAGCAGCGCGGTGGGGGATGGGTTTTTCGGACGGAGGAATCGAACCATACTCACTCCTTTGTTCCATGTGGGTGGTTGTCTGTTTCATGTGGATGGTCGTCATTCCGGCTACCTCGCCAGCCTCAGCCGCAACCCGAACTGGGCGCGCCACTGCGATGTCGGCACCTGCGGCACGTACGGCAGCGCCGCCCCGACCTCACCGGTGATGCGATCCCTTTGCAGGGCGCCGATGTAGCGGGACCGCAGCACGGGGATCGACGTGAGTCCCGAGCCGGGCTCCGGGAAGCGCCTGACCTCGAAGACCTGCACCACCGGGTTCACGACGTGCACGATCCCCCACCATGAGTGGAGCAGATTGAGGACGTTGAGCAGGTCGAGCGAAAGCTCCGCTGACAATCCGCGCGCCTCGACCCGCTGCGAAACCCGGAGATCGACCTGGTTCGACCAGGGGGTGCGGCAGGTATTGCGTGCCAGGATCCGGATCGTCTGCCTCTGGAGACAATCTTCGAGGTCGTAGAGGCTCTGCCAGAGAATCGTACTCGCCTGGCTGCCGGGGAAGCCGCTGATGTCGTCGTTAACATAGATAAGGTCATTGGGAAGGCTCGAAGTCCTTGGACCCGGGAAGTCATCCCCGTTCACGTCGCCCTTATACACATACGAATACGGCACCCCCGACTTACCCACGTACAGCAGGCTGACATCCGTCCCCCCGAATTGGGGGAGGATCCGGGCATGCGCGCTGGCCACCCACTTCTCCGGCCGGTCGAACCGCGACGACTGCCGCACCGGGAGGTTGGGATGCACGTTGACGGGTGTGGAGGCGAAGTTCGACGTGATGTCGATCGAGGTAAGATTCTGCAGGTCGGCGGACCGGGTCAGCGAGTAGCCCACCCGCAGCCCGAGCGTCTCGCCGAAGTCCTTGCGGAGCTCGACGGTGGCGGCGTAGGTGAAGTTGTCGCCCCTGTTGGTGACCCGGAGCACCGGACCGTAGCGGTCCGTCCGCCGCCCTCCCTGCCAGAGCACCTCGTTGCCCCGAAAGTGACCCTCGGTTGGGGTGCCGAACACCTGCCGGTGCTTGAAGCCGAAGCCGAGTGAGTACCCGTCGTCCGCCTCTCCGACGATGCGGTTCTCCTCGAGGTTGTCGTTCTCGATGAAGACCTGCTTGAGGGCGTTGTTGTGGATCAGGCTCCCCGAGAGGACCAGGCCGCCGGGCAGCCGCTGGTCCAGCGCGACCATCGTCCGCATGTCCTGCGGAAAGAGGAAACCGGGATCGAAGTAGTTGATGACCGGCACCGACTGCGCCGGTCGCGGCGGGCCCGCGCACTCGGTGGGCGCGGGTCGGTCGGGGTTGAATGCCGGGACCGAGCCGCCTCTGCACACCACCGTCCGCGCGGCCACTCCGTTGTTCTGAAACGCGTTCGCGAGCCAGGCGAACGCCGGACGGCCCGTGAAGATCCCGGAACCGGCCCGGATCTGCGTGCCGTCGAAGGGGCGCCAGTTCAGTCCCGCCCGCAGCGACAGCGTTGGGTTCCCCCCGGGGAGGAGCGACGTGTCGATGTCCAGATCGGACTGGAGCTCCGGGTTGACGGCCGGACGCCCCAGGAAGGTCGGAAGGTCCACCCGGGCGCCGGCGCGCAGCGTGAAGCGGTCGTGGGCGGCGAATTCGTCCTGGACGTAGACCGAGAGCTCCTGAACCCCGAAGGTCGGGGTCGAGCCTTCCTCCGTGAGCGGAATCGTGATTTCGTAGTGGTCCGGCCGGTTCCGGGCGAGTTCCTCCAGGCTCTCGAACCGGTAGCTGCCGAGCGCGCCGGGAACGTACTGCCGGTCGAAGTCGAACCAGGTGCCGGACGCCCCGAGGAGCAGCGAGTGGCGCCCGATGTCGTAGCTCAGGTTGTTGGCCAGCTGGATCACGCGCTGCCGCAGTCCGTTGTCCTGCGAGAAGTAGCTGGCGCCCGAGCGCACATCGCGCCGCACCGGCAGATCGTCGACCATGCCTTCGAGGGAGACCTCGACCTGCGGAAGCGTGCTGCGGGCCGTTTCGGTGTCGTCCAGGTGCTGGAAGTTCAGCGCCAACTCGTTCGAGAACCCGGCGGGCAGCGTCGAGAACATCTGAAAGACCGCCGAGTGGCTCCGGGAGCGGATCTCGCTGCCGCTCGACGACAGTTCGTAGAGGTCGCCGGGGAGGCGGTTGGGGTCCGCGTCGTCGTCCGCCGAGGCGAAGCTGTAGCGCAGCATGGCGTCGTGGCGCTCGCCCATCTCCCAGTCGAAGCGCGCGAAGACGTTGAAGATCGTGTTCTCGAGGGTGTGCGAGGCGGCGGTGCCGGGGTCGGCGCCGAACTCCTGCAACAGCGACCGCATGCGCGCGACCGAGTCGGGCACCAGCGACAGCCGAAACGGATCGGACTCGCCCACATGGAATCCGTTCGGGGGCTCGCGGACCCGCTCCCACTCGGCGGCCACGAAGAAGTGCGCGCGGTCGCGCCGCAGCGGGCCCCCCACCGTGAAGCCGCCGTGCTCGGTGGAGAGCGCGGGCTCGGTGGCGACATCGTTGATCACCAGTGGGCCCATCAGGGCCTCATCGCGGTAGAACCCGAAGGCGGAGGTCTCGAACTCGTTGGTTCCCGACTTCGTGACCGCGTTCATCGCGCCGCCCGTGAACCCGGACTGGCGCACGTCGAAGGGCGCAACGAGCACCTGGAACTGCTCTACCGCCTCCAGAGGGATGACGCGGCTCCCCGCGCGGCCGCCCGCGATGTTGTCGGTCGATAGCCCGAAGACGTCCTGGTTGAGTGCGCCGTCCACGTTCAGGGTGTTGAAGCGGTAGTTGGTACCCGCGACCGAGACGCCCTCCTCCGACACGCGCGCGAGCGGCGAGAGCGCGGCGAACTCGACGAAATTGCGCGTCACGGTGGGGAGCTCCTCGAGGATCTCGGCCGTGACCAGGGTGGAGATGCCGATCCGGCCCGGGTCGAACTCGATGTCGCGCCGGGCCGCGACCTCGATCCCCTCGATCCGGACGGCCTGGGAGAGGAGCATCACATCCAGGTTGACGAAGCGGCCGAGCAGCAGTTCGAGGCCCTCGCGCGTGTGGTCCCCGAAGCCGATGCGCGTGACGGTGACGGTGTAGGGTCCCCCGGGGCGCTGGCCGCGCAGGGAATAGCGGCCGTCGGAAGCGGTGATCGCCGTGCTGGTGGCGCCGGTCTCGGTGTGCTCCAGGGTGATCAGCGCGTCTCTGATCGGGGTGCCCCCCGGGTCGAGGACGCGGCCGCGCAGCCCGGCGGTGGAGATGCCCTGGGCGGCGAGCGGGGCCGGGGCTACCAGAGCAAGCGCGAGTCCGGCGACGGACAGTGTGGCCCCAATCGCGGCCGCCATGCGGGCGAGTCTGCCGCGGATGACGCGACGGGCCGGCAACAGGGCCCGGTTCCGGCGTGGGATGGTGTCCCGCAGACTTGCCGGGTGGCGGTGCCGTGACATCCGTACTCCTGACGCGGGGCCGGGGACTGACGAGGGTTTCGCGCGTGAATGTATGTTCCCTTGTACGCCGGTGCTAAAAACAAGGTTACTCCGCACGGGGGACTCGAAGCACTGGGGTCGGCCTACCCGAAACCCTCACGTAACGTCAGGGTTGGTCGCGAACCACTTTCACCGCCACTCGTCACCCCGCCGGATCCGGTAGCCCTCCACCCTCTCGATCCCCAGTTCGTCACGCCGAACCGCCAGCAGGAAGTCCCTGTCGATCCAGCAGGGACCCAGGAACCAGTGGCAGAGCATCAGGTCCGGCAACGCCGGGAGCACGCCCAACCAACGTCCATCCGGACCGAAGACGCTCCACTGGTCCGGCATCCCCGCTTCCGATGCCGACCACTCCCGCACCCACAGATGGCCCTCCGCATCCACGACCAGCCCGGCCACCGGCGGAAACGCGTCCCTCAGGGGCATCCCTGCGAAGAACCGGTCCGTGGACATGCCGAGTTCCTCTTCCAGATCCCCCAACCAGCTCCAGAATGCGACATAGGCGGTCTCCCATGCCTCCTGCGCCGCTTCCGTGACGCGCACCGGTCCAATCGTGCGGCGAATGATCCGGGTCAGGTCTCCGTCCAGGGAAAACTGGTGGATCTCGTCCCGGTCTCCATTGCTGATGTAGACCGTGGGCTGATTGCCTCCGGCCGCCAGGTAGGAGTCGAGCATGAGGGTGGGCAGGCCGGGCACGCCGCCCGGGTCTTGCGGGACCCAGACCTCGAGACCCTCCCACGACCCGAGAGAACGCGTGGAGTAGCTGTCGTCGATCCTGACGAACTCGGCCGGCGGCCCGCGGACGAAGCTCTCCGCCGGCGTCTCCGACGGGAACGGATTCCCGACCACGACGATCAGAGAGCCGTCGGGAAGCGGAAACATCGTGGATTCGGCGTTCGAACCGGGGATCGCATCCATCATTCGCAGAAGGTCGATTGTTCGCTCGCCCAACAACCTGCCGCCGGTATTGAAGTAGCTTGTCGGTGCGAACCAGTAGTCCCACACGACCAGCGTGTCCGGCGGCAGGTACTGCAGTTGCTGCGGGCGCGCGAACTCGCCCGGTCCCTCGCCGCGGCCTCCGATCACCGTCGACAGCTCTCCGGACGGCTCGAAGAGAAAGAGCTGGTAGTTCCCCTGGGAGAGGACCGCGATGCGGCCGTCCTCCAGACGCGCCAGTCCGCGCACCTGCCAGATCAGTTGTGCCGAGTCGGAGGCCGGGGTGCCCGGCTCGCCGTTTGGCGTGTCCGTCCGGCTCCCGCCCAGCACGATCTCGGGCTCGGCGTCGATCGTCCAGAACTGCCCGGGCGGGTGCTCCGGCGCGTGGTTCTCGACGATTTCGATGTCACCGGAGTCGCGCACGGTGAACGCGGTCGCTGGGTCGGCCAGGTTCGAGTCCGCTTGCGGCTCGACGCACCCCATCACCAGGGCGGCCATGGCCAGCGCCAGGGAACTCGCGGAACACTCCTGGCTGGCCATGCCGCTTGAAGAACTCGTCACCCGGCACCCGGCCGTTCGAGCGGCCAGAGTTGCACATACTCCACGCGCAGTTCATCGAACACCTTGCCGAGGACATAGTCTTCGCCGATCTCGTAGATGACCAGACCGGGGGGTGTTTCAATGAAGCCCTGGACGATCCCGTCGGGGTCGAAGACGGTCCAGAGCGGGCGATCACCCTCGTCACCCGGCAACCGGTATTCGCGGACCCAGAGGTAGTCGAGAGCATCGACTTCGATGCCGAGTTCGTACATCGCGATGGGCGAGAAGGCGGGAAACGACGACGGGAGCGGCAGCGCGTCGAGGACCTGGGTCACCTTCTGCCTGAAGTCGTCGTCCGTGATCCCGTCCAGCCGGTCGGCCTTGAACCATTCGAGGTCGGCTTCGGTCGGTGTCCGCACCTGGTGATCCCGTCGCACGATGCGGGCAAGGGAACCGTCGGCGGCGTACGCCCTGATCTCATAGCGGTCCGTGTTGCTGACAATGGCCAGACCATCCCACGCACCCCAGACGATCGACTGCTGAAACGGCGGATCGTGCATCCAGAAGTTGAACGGCGGGGAGCCGACTTCGTCGTTGTACTGAAACTCCTCGGCGCCGGGATGGGTGCCGAGTTCGGCCCGGAGTGAGCCGTCCGGCTCCAGGAGGAGGAAGTCCATTTCCGGACGGTCCATGCCGGTTGGCGGATACCCCGACCACCCGGGAGAGCGGCTGGCGAGGATCGCTCCGTCCGGCATCACGTCGCGGCACACCGTATGCGAGCCGTCCCGCGCCAGATTGACCCGGCGTCCATGTCTGCCACTGGAGTCGAAGATGGAGAGCAACTCCAGCCCCAGCGAATAGGTCCCGTGACAGACGGCGATCGAGTCACCCGGCCATTGCTCCATCCAGAAGAGTCTGAATCCGTACGCATTCCCGCCCCACCCTCCGCCAAAATCGCCCGGACCGTCGCCCTTCTGTCCCCAGGCCGCCAGATAGTTGCCGTCCTCGTCGAACACGAGCAGCTGGTGCGAACTGCCGTTGGCCACGACCAGCCGCCCGTCGCCCAGCCTCAGCGCGTCGTCCACCCGGTACAGTTGGAACTCGTCGTCGGCCTCGACCGAGCCAATCGTGACAGACGGCTCGGGCCCGATCCGCCAGGGGAGCCGCGAACCCTCCTCGGGTCGACCGTTTTCGATGATCCGGATCCCGGCGCTGTCGCGCTCCTGCTCGGGGCGCGGTCCTTCGTCCGCCTCACGGTCGGTTTGGCACGCCACTGCGCCCACGGCAACGAAGGCCATGACGATGAGACGCTTCCCCAGGGCCGCTTGATCACGGTTCCTCATTCGATGGGGATGCGCCATCGGACGAAGGCCGCTACCCCGCCGCGGCATCGCGCCTCGGGTCCTTCCCTCGCTTCAGCGAATCCACCGACTGGCAGTGGCCGTTCTCATCGCAGAAGTGGGTGACACTCAGGCCCAGGTCGATGCCCGGGATGGGAATGGCCTGCACCCCCGAAACCGCATACTCGCGGTTCACCGAGTCGCGCGACTGCAGGCGCCTGGCGATCGCCTCCATCGTCGCCTCCATCCGCCGCATCTCTTCCTTGTACTGCTCCATCACCGCCGCATACTCCCGTTCCTTATTCTCCCGCCCCCGCAATTCCCGCCGAAGCGCCTCGATCCGCCTGCCGGCCTCCTCGTCGGAGATCCGCTCATTCTCCAACTCCACGTTGACCGAAAGCACCCTCACGAAGCCGTACACGAACTGGTTGAGCGCCTCCTCCGGATTGAGTGTGCGGGAATCCACCCTGGCGACCAGCTGGTCGACCAGCTCCTCCGTGACGCCGGCAAACTGCTCGGCGGTGCCCTCGCTCATGTTGCCCGCTTCCACTTCCGCACTCAGTTCCCCCCTCATCTCCGCGAAGCCCTCCCGGAAATAGGCTCCCAGCGAACCGTGTTCCGCCCTGATCGCAGCGATGTCGATCTCCGCCAGCATCTGGGCGGCAAGCTCGGCCGCTTCGGCATTCAGGAACGCTTCGTCGGACCACGCCAGCGGCGTTGGGGGCGCTTCGGTGGCGTCCTCGGCGGGGGTTGCGCTCTCCGGCTCGTCGGCCGACCCGCAGTAGAGCGTACCGAAGGGCAGCACGCACACGACGGCGATCCAGGTCGCGGTGCGCAGCCAGCGCGGGGCAGGGGCTCCCGCTTTTCTTGTCATGATCATTTCAAGTCTCCTTCTCAGCGTTCGGGGATTGCTGCCGCGGTCGGCGGCGCTGGCGAAGGCGGGGGCGCGAACGGTCCTGGCCTCCGACATCAGCTCGATCGCGCGCAGCAGCGACCTGGCGTAGCTCCGGGGACCGGACTTCAGCGCGGCCACTCCCAGCGCGTCACAACACCACTCCTCGGCTGTGCGGAGTTGGCGGCGTGCCCACCAGGCGACCGGGTTCCACCAGAAGACCGAGCAGGCCAGCCACTCCAGCCACCGCACCAGGTAGTCCCGTCGGCGCGCGTGGGCGAGTTCGTGGGCAAGGACGGCGCGCAATTCGTCACGGTCGAGCGCGTCCAGAAGGAACTGCGGCACCAGCACCCGTACCTTCCCACCCGTCCACCACACCATGGGAGAGACGCGCGCGCTCGTGGTGTGCACTTCGGGTATGCGGTTCATGCCGAGGTTGCGGCCGATCTCCGCCGCCTCCCGCTGGAGTTCCGCCGGCGCAACCCACGCCGCCTTCCGGAGCGAGCGCTGGAAGCGAACGGCGCGCAGCAGCGTCCAGCCCAGAAGCCCGACCGTGCCCACCATCCACAGGAGCACGAGCAGGGCACCGACCTCGTTGGGCGACACCCCCGACGAGCCGCCGGCCCCGCTTCCCGCCACCGGGAAGACGGGGAGCGATACGACCGCCGGGGCCAGGAGCGCGACGAGCACCAGCAGCCACAGCGGGTAGGAGACCGCGCACCGTCCCACTCGCCGGTGCACAACCCAGACGCCACAGGCGAGGAAGATCGAGAAGATCAGCTTGGTGCCGCCGATCTGCAGAAGAAGGTTGGTCATGCTCGACCTCCGGAATTGGTGTTGAGCGGGGATTGGGTGATAGAGCCGGGGGTGTGGACGGGCAGGTCGCTCAGGCCGCTCATCCTACTCGTCCAGGAAAGCGCGGAGTCTCTCGATTTCGGCGCTGGACAGCCTGTCGTCCTCGACGAGACGCGTGATGATCGGCACCAGCGAGCCTTCGGTGAGCCGGTTCGCCAGCGCCTCCAGCTGGTTGCCCGCGTAGGTCTCCTTCGACAGGGTGGGCGAGAAGAGATTGACTCCCAGGTCGCGGTCGCGGACTACGTAGCCCTTTTCCTCGAGCCGCTTGAGCAGCCTCTGCACGGTGCCGTGCTGAGGCCGGGAATCATCCGGATAGAGCGCCTCCTGGATCTGGCGGGCCGGGAGGCGGCCCCGGCGCCACAGCAACTCCATCACCGCCAGCTCCGAATTGGGCAAGGCAGGCATCTTCACGGTTCGTGCTCCTTCGTTCCTTCGGGCTGATACGACATCATATCGTAATATTAAGATCAAATGTCGTAGTTGTCAAGCGAAAAGCGCCCGAGGCGTCGAAACGCCCCGGGCGCTCTTTCAGCCGGCGGGATATCAGCGGCCCCGCCGCGGTTATTCTGCGGTCGGCGGGTCCACGGGCACTTCTACCCGCTGCCTGGGGACCGCTCCCGGCTCTACCTGTTGCCGTCCGGCGTGCGGCCTCTCCCGGCTGCGCCGTCCATGCGCACGTGAAGACGCATCAAACGCTGCTCCGCCTGCTCCGCCGTGATTTCGCCCGCTTTGAGCATGGCTTCCACCTGCTGCACCGCTGCTTCGTACCGGGCGGCACCCTCGGCGTCCCCGCTACTTGTTTCCGCCTGCTCCCCGGCCGGCGCCATGCGCGCGCGAAGACGCGTCAAACGCTGCTCTGCCTGCTCCGCAGTGATTTCGCCCGCTTCGAGCATGACTTCCAACTGCCGCTGCACCACTTCGTACCGGCGGGCGCCAGTGGCGGCACCTTCGGCGGCACCCTCGGCGTCCCCGCCACCTGCTTCCGTCCGCTCCCGAGCCGCCGCCAAGCGCGTGCGAAGACCCTCCAAACGCTGGTTCGCCTGTTCCTCGGTGATTTCGCCCGCATCGAGCATGGCTCGCACCCGCTGCACCGCCACTTCGTACTGGCGGGCGGCACCCGCAGCGGCGTCATCGCTGTCGCCGGCCTGCGCGGCGTCGTTCGCCTCCGCGCCGGGCGCTTCCGTCGCGTCGTCGACCGTGGCGGGCGTGTCGGGCTGTCCGCAGTACACGAGGCCCAGCGGCAGCGCGCAGATCACCGCGATCCAGGCCGCGGTGCGCAGCCATCCCGGAGCGGCAGTCTTGTTGGTATCGACGATCATCTTGAGTCTCCTTTCGAGAGATTTGGTTTGTCCGATTCCGCCAGCCGGGCTAACGAGCGCGGGCGCGGGGAGCAAGGGTGATTCGGATGCGGTGTCAGCGACGCGCAGCAGCGCGCTCGCATAGGATTTGGCGCTGGATCCGGCAGCAACTGTAACGAGTGCGTCGCAACAGGCTTCTTCTGCGGACCGAAGGTGGCGGCTCGCCCACCACGCCGCCGGGTTCCACCAGAACACGGTGCACGCGGCCAATTCCAGCCACCGCACAAGATGGTCCCGCCGCCGTACGTGGGCTAGCTCGTGTGCCAGGATCGAACGGACTTCCGCGTCGCTCAACTCCGCCAGCACGAAGTTGGGGATGAGCACGCGAACCCGTCCGCCCGTCGACCAGACCATGGGCGAGATGCGCGCGTGCGTGGTGTTGACTTCGGGGACCCGGGCCAGGCCCAGTCGCCGGCTGATTCGGGCGGCCTCGCGCTGAAGCTCCGGTGGGGCGGGCTCCAGCGCCTGCATGAGGGTCCGCCGGAACCGAGCCGCCCGCAGGAGCGACCAGCCCAGCAGTGCGGCGGAACCGAGGAGCCAGAGAATCACCAGTCCCTGCTTTCCGATCGCATCGAACCAGGATACCATGGCAGTCTGGAAGGACGCGGGGCTGCCTGCGGCCTCGGAGGCGCCGGCCGGCGCCAGCTCCAATCCGGCAACCTCGGCCCCGGCGGCAGGGAGTACCGGAAGGGGCATGAACGCGGGAACCAGCAGGACCACCAGCACCAGCAGCCACATCGGGTAGGAGACTCCGGGAAGGCGAACGCGGCGGTGCACCATCCACGCCGCACAGGCGAGCACGGCCGAGAGGACCAGTTTGGTCCCGCCGATCTGAAGCAGAACGTCACTCATCCCGGTCCTCCAGAATCCGCCGGAGCCGCTCGATCTCGGTGCGGGGCAGCTTGTTGTGCTCGACCAGCCGCGTGAGCATCGGCGCAAGTGAGCCCCCGGTCAGCCGTTCCGCAAGTACCTCCAGCTGACCGGTAGCGTAGCTCTCTCTGGTGAGGACGGGGGTGAAGGCGTTTACGCCCAGGTCGCGGTCCCGCACGACGCATCCCTTGTCCTCCAGCCGCTGCAGGAGCCGCTGCACGGTGCCGTGCTGGGGCCTGGTGGCATCGGGATACAGCTCGTCGATGATGTCGCGGGACGTCAGGCGGCCCCGCCTCCACAACAACTCCATGAGAGCCAGCTCGGCGTTGGGCAAGGGAAGCACGGTTCTCGCCTCCAGGGGTTTCAGGTTCAATAGTCCGGACTCGTCCACACGACAACTAATCGTAACGACACAACGTCGTGGTTGTCAACCGGTTGCCCCCGCCTTGCCCCGCCGCCCCCCTTCCCGCACCTTAATCCGGCCCCGGAACAGGCGCCTCCCGCTCGGTCCTCACGACCGGCTCCTCTTCCGCGGCCGCCGCCCACAAACCCACCGCGCAGTCGAAGGGACAGCTCCGATGACCACCGCAACCTGGATCACCATGATCGTGATCATGGCGTTCGTGTGGGGAGGCCTCGCCGTGGCCCTCCGCACCGCGGTACGGAAAGAATCCGCCAAGAGCGCCGACTAGCAGCCGCGCACGGAATCATTGCCTAAACGCACCGACATCGACTCGATCCTGATCCTGGGTTCGGGTCCCATCGTCATCGGACAGGCCTGCGAATTCGATTATTCCGGCACCCAGGCCGTGCGCGCGCTCAAGGAGGAGGGGTACCGGGTGGTCCTGGTCAACTCCAATCCGGCGACGATCATGACGGATCCGGATCTGGCCGACCGGACCTACATCGAGCCGCTTACCGCCGAATGGGTGGAGCGGGTGATCGAGCGCGAAAAGCCCGACGCGCTGCTCCCCACGATGGGAGGACAGACCGCGCTCAACATCGCGATGGACCTGCACCGGCAGGGTGCGCTGGCCGCGCACGGGGTCGAACTGATCGGGGCCGACGAGCGCTCGATCAAGATGGCCGAAGACCGCGAGGAATTCACCGCGGCGATGAACCGGATCGGCCTCGCCGTCCCCCACGGGGGCTTCGCGCGCAGCATCGACGACGCGCTGAACATCATCGAGGACACCGGCTACCCGGCGATCATCCGGCCATCGTTCACGCTGGGCGGCACCGGCGGCGGCACCGCGTACAACCTCGCCGAGTTCGAGGCCCAGGTGCGCAAGGGGCTCGATGCCAGCCCGATCGGGGAGGTCCTGATCGACCGCTCCGTGATCGGGTGGAAGGAGTACGAGCTCGAGGTGGTCCGCGACGGCCTCGACAACGTGATCATCGTCTGCTCGATCGAGAACTTCGACGCGATGGGGGTGCACACGGGCGACTCGATCACGGTGGCGCCGGCGCAGACGCTCACCGACGTCGAGTACCAGCGCATGCGCGACGCGGCGATCGCGATCATCCGCGAGATCGGGGTGGAGGCGGGTGGCTGCAACATCCAGTTCGCGGTGAACCCCGAGAATGGGGAGATGCTGGTGGTCGAGATGAACCCGCGCGTTTCGCGGTCCTCGGCGCTGGCGTCGAAGGCGACCGGTTTTCCTATCGCGCGCGTGGGGGCGAAGCTGGCGGTGGGGTACCACCTGTACGAGCTCCCCAACGACATCACCAAGACGACGCCGGCTTCCTTCGAGCCCGCGCTCGACTACGTGGTGGTGAAGTTCCCGCGCTTCGCCTTCGAGAAGTTCCCGGACGTGGACGACACGCTGGGCGTGCAGATGAAGGCGGTGGGGGAAACAATGGCGATCGGGCGCACCTTCCGCTCCGCCTGGCAGAAGGGGCTGAGGGGGATGGAGGTGGGGCGGATCGGGTGGGTCGCGGGAAAGACGCTGGCGGACGATGGACTGGATTCGGACGATGTCGAAGCACTGCTCACCGCCGTGCGCAGGCCGACGACCTTCCGCAAGTACCAGCTCAAGCGCGCCCTCGAGGCGGGCATCTCGATCGAACGCCTCCAGCGAGCCACCGGGATCGACCCGTGGTTCCTCGACCAGCTCGTGCAGATCCTCGAACTGGAACGCTGGTTCGCCAACCTGCCGTCCCTCGATGCGGCCTCGGTGCGCCGCATGAAGCGCGAGGGGTTCGCGGACGCGCAGCTCGCCGCCCTGCGCGGGGTCGACGAGGCCGCCATACGGTCGCGGCGCTGGCAGTGGGGGATCCGGCCGACGTACAACGTGGTCGACACCTGCGCGGGCGAGTTCCCCGCGGCGACCCCCTACTACTACTCCTCCTACGAATCCGAGGACGAATCCAACCCCACCGACGCGCGCAAGATCGTCATCCTGGGGAGCGGGCCCAACCGGATCGGGCAGGGGATCGAGTTCGACTACTGCTGCGTGCAGGCGGTGCGGGCGCTGAACGAGGCCGGCTACGAGACGATCATGGTGAACTCGAACCCGGAGACGGTGTCGACCGACTTCGACGTGAGCGACAAGCTCTACTTCGAGCCGCTGACGCTGGAGGACGTGGTCGAGATCGTGGAGCGGGAGCGGCCGGTGGGGGTGATTGTGCAGCTGGGCGGGCAGACGCCGCTGAATCTGGCGTACGCGCTGGAGGAGCTGGGGGTGCCCATCCTGGGGACTTCGGTGGACGCGATCGACCGGGCCGAGGACCGGCGCCGCTTCGAGGAGGTGTGCCGCAGGATCGGGGCGCGGGTGCCGGCCAACGGGACCGCGATGAGCGAGGAGGAGGCGCTCGTGATTGCGCGGGAGATCGGATTTCCGGTGCTGGTGCGGCCGTCGTACGTGCTGGGCGGGCGGGCGATGGAGATCGTGTATGACGAGGAATCGCTGAAGGGGTATTTTGCGCGGGCGGTCAAGGCGTCGCCGGACCACCCGGTGCTGGTCGACCGCTTCCTGGAGGACGCCTTCGAGGCCGATGTGGACGCGCTGTCGGACGGGACCGAGGTGGTGATCGGCGGGATCATGCAGCACATCGAGGACGCGGGGGTGCACTCGGGCGACTCGGCGTGCGTGCTGCCGCCGTACCTGCTGGGCCGAGCCGAACTGGACGAAATGCGGCGGCTGACGCGGCGGTTCGCGCTGGAGTTGGGGGTCGTGGGGCTGCTGAATGTGCAGTACGCGGTGAAGGACGGGCAGGTGTACGTGCTGGAGGTGAACCCGCGCGCATCGCGGACGGTGCCGTTTGTGGGGAAAGCAACGGGGGTGCCGCTGGCCCGGCTGGCGGCGCGGCTGATGGCGGGAGAGACGCTGGCGGATCTGGACGTGCCCTCGGAGCCCGAGGTGAACGGGGTCGCGGTCAAGGAGGCGGTGTTCCCGTTCAACCGGTTCGACGTGGATACGCTGCTCGGCCCGGAGATGCGGTCGACGGGCGAAGCAATGGGCGTGGACGACTCCTTCGGGATGGCGTTCGCCAAGGCGCAGGTGTCGGCGGGCAACCGGCTGCCGGAGGGAGAGGACGAGCTTTCGGTGATCGTGACGGTCAACGACTCCGACAAGCCCACGGTGACGCCGCTGGTGCGCCGCCTGGCCGACTTGGGATTCCGGGTTCTGGCGACAGGCGGGACGCGCAATCACCTGCACCAGCTCGGCATTCCTTGTGAAAGAATTCACAAAGTGGGCGAAGGGCGTCCCAACATCGTGGACCGGATCGTCAGCGGGCAGGTCGCCCTGCTGATCAACACGCCGCTGGGCAAGAAGTCGCAGTACGACGACTACGCCATGCGGCGCGCGGCGATCGCGTACGGAGTTCCGTACCTGACGACGATGTCGGCCACCAGCGCGGCCGTCGATGCGGTCACGGCGATGCGGACGCGCCGCCCCGAGATCCTGAGCATTCAGGAACGGATCGCGCGGACGCGGGAGCCCGAGCCGGTCGGCGCGGCGTAGGGGGGCGGGATCCCGGCATGGAAGACGACCGCACGACGGACGATCCAGGGTCCGCCCCGGCCGGCAGCACAAGCGTCCGGCGGCCACACGCCCCCACCGCCTTCCTCATGCACCCCTCGGCGGTGCTCCACGACACGGGCTGGGGGCACCCCGAGCACCAGGGGAGGCTGCGCGCCCTCGCGTCGGCGGTGAAGAACGACTTGGTCGCGCTGCACGAGCGGGTGGTGCAGGTGGCACCGGACGCGGCCCGGGTCGAGGATGTGGCGCTGGTGCACACCGAGGCGCTGGTCGACGCGGTGCGCGGCGCGGTGGACGAAGCGGTTGAGCGCGGACGCGTGGTGGCGCTAGATGCGGACACGCGCGTCTCGGCGGCGTCGTGGGAGGCCGCGCTGGGGACGGTGGGCGCGGGGCTGGAGGCCGTGCGCGGCGTGATGGAGGGGCGGTTCCGCAACGCTTTCGTGGCCGCGCGTCCTCCCGGACACCACGCCACGCCGGGCCGCGCGATGGGGTTCTGCCTCTTCAATAACATTGCCGTCGCGGCGGCGAGCCTCCGGGCGACCGGCGCGGCGGACCGCGTCCTGATCATCGATTGGGACGTGCATCACGGCAACGGGACGCAGGACGCCTTCTACGAAGACCCCGCCGTGTTCTTCCTCTCGCTCCACCAGTACCCGCATTACCCGGGGACGGGAGCCGCGCACGAGACGGGGCGGGGGAGGGGGGAGGGGTTCACGATGAATGTGCCGCTGCGCGCGGGCACGTCGCGGGAGCACTATCTGGAGGTGTTTCGCAGGGCGCTGGAGGAAGCCGTGTCGCGCTCGCGGCCGGACTTCATCCTGGTATCGTCGGGCTTCGACGTTCTCGCCGGGGACCCGCTGGGCGGACAGCTGCTGGAGCCGGAGGACCTGCACCGGACCACCCGTATGGTGATGGAGGCCGCCGGGCGCTGTTGCGGAGGCCGTGTTGTGGTATTCTTGGAGGGAGGATACGACCCGGAGCACACCGGCGCCGGGTGCGTCGCGGTGATTCGCGCGCTGGCGGGGGTCGGAATGGACGGTGAGCCGACCGAGGAAGGTCAGGTAGCATGAGAATCCGGAGACTCCGAGGGAGACGGCTCCAGGGAGTCCCCTTCGCCGACCGAAGGCCGCGGGGCCTTGTTCCGCGGGCTGTCAGGCTCATCCGCAGGTGCCGGGTGCCGGCCCGACACCTGCCGTCCGTCATTGCACTGCCACTTGCCGCGGCGACACTGGCGCCGAGCCACGATGGCCGGGACCCTTTCACGGGCCAGGAGGCCGGAGGCCGTGTCGGCCTGGAAGCCGGTGGCCCGTTTGCCGGCCGGGAACCCCTGGTCCCGCCTCCAGCCCAGGAACCCCAGGCCCCACCCCGCGAGGTCCACCCCGAGGCCCGGGAGGCGATCGCGAAGATCCGCTCCCCCTTCTGCCCGGGACAGATGCTGGAAGTCTGCCCCTCGAGCGACGCCGCGGTTCTCAGGGACAGCCTCGACCAGATGGCCGCGCGGGGTCTGCCCGCCGACAGCATGGTCGAGCTGGTCGTGAAGGCCTACGGAGAGGAGTACCGCGCTTTGCCGAAGCGAAGCGGGGCGGGGTTGCTGGCCTGGGTGATGCCGCCTGCGGCGCTGATCGTCGGACTCGGGCTGGTGGTGCTTGCCCTGCGCCGCCTGAAGGGCCCGGGTCCGGGCCGGGATGGCGAAGCATTGACCGACGAAGACAGGGACCGCCTCGATGCGGCCCTCGCCGAACTGGAGGAAATGGAGGAGAATGAATGACGAGGTTGCAGGAGGACGTGTCCGGAGCGCTCCTGGCGACTGACGAGGGCGTAGCCAGGGTCCAGGAGGCGCTCCGCGAGCGCGACCTGGACGGCTGGCTGCTGTACGACTTCAAGGACCGCAACCCCATCGGGCGCTCGCTGCTCGGCCTGGAGTGGACCACACGGCGGGGATTCGCGCTCGTACCTGCGACCGGCCGCCCCCGCCTCCTCATCCACGCCATCGAGCACTCCTCCTGGCGCCACCTCGACTGGCCCCGGGAGAGCTACTCGAGCCGCCAGCGCATGGAGGAGGGGCTGCGCGCCCTGCTGGCCGGCTGCAAACGGGTCGCCACCGAGACCTCGGCCCGGGGCGATGTCCCCTACCTGGACCTGCTACCTGCCGGGATACGGGACGTCATCACGGCCACGGGCATCGAGCTTCACAGCTCCGGCGACCTCGTTTCCACCTTCTATGCGGTGTGGACCCCCGTGCAGCGCGAGGAACACGGCCGCGCCTCGGAGCTGGTCAAGACCCTCGCACGGGACGCCTTCACGCGCGCGGCCGACCACGTTGCGCACGGCGACACCATCACCGAAGGCGCCCTCGCCACCTGGATCCGCACCGAACTGGCGCGGCGCGGCGCACCCGTGCACGCGGACTGCATCGTCGCGATCGGACCCACGGCGGCCGACCCCCACTACGATCCCGGCGAAGTCGGGCGCCCCATCCGCCCCGGCGACCTCCTCCTCATCGACCTCTGGGGCGCGTTCCACGAGGACTCCGTCCCCGCCGACCAGACCTGGATGGGCTTCCTCGGCAGCGCGCTTCCGCCCCGGATCGCGGAGCTGTGGGAGACCGTGAAGGCGGCCCGTGACGGCGTGGTCGCCTCGCTTCTGAAGCGACACGCGCGCGGCGAGGTCCTGCGCGGCTTCGAGGGCGACGACGTGGCCCGCGGCATCATCACGGATGCGGGGTACGGCGAGTGGTTCATCCACCGCACCGGCCACTCGATCGACCGGGACATTCACGGCCGCGGCCCCAACCTCGACAACCTGGAAACGCGAGACGACCGGGTGCTGGTCCCGGGCGTCGGCTTCTCGGTGGAACCGGGGATCTACATCCCGGACGACATCGGCATCCGCACCGAGATCAACGTCCACATGGGACCGGACGGTCCCGAGGTGACGGTCGACGAGCCGCAGCAGGACGTCTTCCTCCTCCTGCAGGACTGACCCGGGGCCCGGCCCCGCGCCGCACCGATGCCAGGATCCGGCGCCACAGCGATGCCTGGAACCTCCGCAGCACCGACGCCCGGCCCGGGCACCTCCCTCGTCAAGGTGGCGCTGCCGCTGCCGGTCCGCCGCCTGTTCACCTACCGGGTGACCGGCCCGGCCCCGGCGGTGGGGACGCGTGTGCGGGTTCCCTTCCGCAACCGGTCCCTCATCGGGTGGGTGCTTGGCCCGGGCCAGGAGGTGCGCGGGGTGCGCGATGTCCTCGCCGTGCTCGATTCGCGGCCCTCGGTCGGCGCCGACCTCCTCGAACTGGCCCGCTGGATCTCGGAGTACTACGTGGCGCCGGTCGGGGTGGTGCTCCGGGCGATGCTCCCCGCGCCGGCCACTGCCGCGCCGCAGAGGCGTCTGGTCGCGCGGGTCGTGCGGCCGATCGGCACGCTGGCGGAGCTCGAGGGCGTGTTCGGGCGGGCAAAGCGGCAGCGGGAAGCCTTCGAGCGGCTGCTCGAGGCGGGTGGCAGGCAGGCGGTCGCGGCGCTCGCCGAGCAGGGATTCAGCCGCAGCGTGGTCCGGGGGCTGGAGGGGAAGGGCCTCGTTCGCGTGACGGACGACGTGGTGGTGCGGGATCCCTTCCGGGAGGAGCCGGTGGGGGAGGGCGAGGCGTTCACTCCAACCGCGGGTCAGCGCAGGGTACTCCGCCGCGCGGCGGGGACGCTGGGGAGGGGGGGTGGGACCTTCCTTCTGCACGGCGTGACCAGCTCCGGCAAGACGCTGGTCTACATCGAGCTGATCCGCAGGGTGCTGAGGCGCGGGGAAGGCGCGCTCATGCTGGTCCCGGAGATCGCGCTGACCCCCCAGACGGTGGCCCGCTTCCGCGAGGCCTTCGGGGACCTGGTGGCGGTCCTGCATTCGGGGCTTTCGGACGGCGAGCGTTTCGACGCGTGGACGCAGCTGCGCGCCGGCGAGAAGCGGATCGCAATCGGGGCGCGCTCGGCCGTTTTCGCGCCGGTGACTTCCCTGGGCGCGGTGGTCGTGGACGAGGAACACGACGGCAGCTACAAACAGTCCGAATCGCCGCGCTACAATGCGCGCGACGTAGCGGTGGTGCGCGCCAGGCGGGCGGGCGCGGTCTGCCTCCTCGGGTCGGCCACCCCGGCGCTCGAGAGCTGGGCCAACGCGCATTCGGGAAAGTACACCCTCCTCGAGCTGCCCGACCGCGTCGGCGCCGGCGTCCTCCCGGAAGTCCGTGTCGTGGACCTCAGATCGCGAGGCAAGCCGGAATCGACAGCCGCGCGCCCGGCCGCGCCGGAGTCCGACTCCACCTCCTCCACCACCCCCACGCCCCCGCCCCACATCATCTCCCCGCCCCTCCTCGCCGCTCTCCGGCAGCGCGTGGCCCGCAAGGAGCAGACCATCCTCCTCCTCACCCGGCGCGGCTACGCGAGCCTCGCCCTCTGCCGGAGCTGCGGCGACGTCATGGAGTGCGCGCACTGTTCGGTCTCCATGACGCTCCACCGGGGCCGTCGCCGCATGATCTGCCACCACTGCGGCCACACCGTGCCGCCGCCGCGCCAGTGCGCGCGGTGCGAGTCGGCCGACCTGTCCTTCCGGGGACTCGGCACCGAGCAGGTCGAGCGCATCGTGCTGGAGAGCCTGCCCGGGGCGCGGGTGGCGCGCATGGACGTGGACACGACCGGGGGGAAGTGGTCGCACCGGGACATCCTCGCCCGCGTCGAGGCGGGCGCGGTGGACATCCTCGTCGGCACCCAGATGATCGCCAAGGGCCTGGACTTCCACCGCGTCACCCTCGTGGGCGTCATCAACGCCGACATCGGTCTGCACCTGCCCGACTTCCGCAGCTGCGAGCGCACCTTCCAGCTCCTCTCCCAGGTGGCCGGCAGGGCGGGTCGCGGGCGCCTGCCCGGCGAGGTCATCATCCAGACGTACGTTCCGGATCACTATGTGGTCCGCGCGGCGGTCGCCCACGACTACCGCGGTTTCGTGGAACGGGAGCTGAGTGCCAGGACCGAACCGAGCTATCCGCCCAGTGTTCGCATGGCCCGCATTCTGGTGAGCAGCCCGTCGCAGTCCGAAGCGCTGGCCGGAGCCGAGTCCCTCTCGGACTGGCTGCGGGGGAAGATCCGGGGACAGCCCGAGATCCTGGGTCCGGCGCCTGCCCCCATCGAGAAGCTGCACGGTCGTTTCCGGTGGCACCTTCTGCTGCGAGGCCGCGCCGCTGGAATCGGGCGCGCTCTGCAAGCCGTCGCCGACGATTTTCCGTCGCCGGGGGCGGGGGTTCGCCTCTCCCTCGACCGCGACCCCCTGCATCTCATGTAGGTCGCAACGGTTCCTGCCTGTCGTGTGGATTCGTTATCCTGTATGGTGCGCTCAATCGGCACAACCAGTGGACAGATCCTGACAGGAGTCGGAGCGTGAGCTGCCTCGCGCTGAATGCATCGTACGAGCCGTTGATGATCGTCCCGTCCAGGCGGGCGATCCGGCTGGTCCTGGACCGGAAGGCGGAGATCCTGGAGGCGGACGCGGTGCGCGCGTTCCGCTCGGTGCGCGCCAGCCACCCGTTCCCGCTGGTCATCCGCCTTGTCCGCTACGTCCACGTCCCCAGGCGCTTCCGCAGGCAGGTCACCAACACGTTTCTGTTCGCGCGCGACGACTATACCTGCCAGTACTGCCACCGCCACAGGCGCGCACTGCGCCGCCGGGAGTTCCTCACCCGCGACCACGTCCTTCCCATCTCGCGGGGCGGCGGCAATTCGTGGGAAAACGTCGTCACGGCCTGTTCCACCTGCAACCACCGCAAGGGCAATCACCTGCCGCGGGAGGCAGGGCTGCGCCTGGCGTCGCGCCCGACGGAGCCGAACCACGTGCAACTCGTGTGGGCGGTCCGCAAGGTTACGCCCATCCAGGCCAAGTACATCCGCATGTTCTTCGGCGACGATGCGGTGCCCCTGGTCCAGGACGAGTCCGGAGGCTACGAACGCGCGGACTGATCCACCGACTGCCGGGCCTTTCAGGAAACCCCCGCCCCCGGTATAGTTCCGCATCGTTCACCAATTGCGGGATGCGAGCATGCGAGATTCGGACGCGCGTGGCGCGGACGCCCCCCCCTCGGCGCGGGATGCCCTGCGGCCGCCGCCACCACCTCGGGACGCGGCTGCCCCGGAAGGCGGCGACGCCCCTCGCGCGAGCGGCGCCCCGGGAAAGTCCCCGCACCCCACCCCGCCACCCCCGGCAAGACCCGTTCCCGCACGGCAGGCCGCCCCCCCACCGCCAGAGCGCACGCCCCCACGCGACCGTGCCCCGAGTCCGCCGTCAAAGCCGGTTTCCGTCCGGGACGGCGCCCCCCCGCCCCCGCCGCCCGTTCCCGCGCCTGACCGAGTTCCCCGTGTGCCGGCCAAGCCTGCTCCAGCGCGTGACACCGCCCCCCCCCCCCCCCCCACCGCCCAGGGCGCGGCCCCCACCCCGGCGCGCGGACTCGCGCGCACCAGCCACCCGCCCGGCCCCGAC
>JAPOOQ010000005.1 GCA_026713345.1 Gemmatimonadota bacterium
CCACCCGCTCGAAGATCTCGTCCAGACCCCGGCCGGTGATCGTCAGGCCGTGGTTCCTGAGGCCCACGACGCAGCGGGCCGGGTCATCGGCCCGCCGCACGATGTCGGCCACAGCCTGTCCCAGCTCCAGGGTCCCGCACGGGTAGTTGAAGTCGGTGGAGGGGACGCCGTCCATCCAGCCGTGCACATGCAGGATCGCGCCGACCTGCGGGTGCTCGCGGTAGATCATCCAGTGCTCGATCGCGTCGACGGAGACCCGCCGCGGCTCCACCCCGGGCGGGTGGCTCACGATCATCCCGTTCCGCTCCGCGTCGTAGTCCTTCACCATGAGGATGTCCCGGCCAATGCTTCGCAGATTTGACTTGTCGACTCCGCTCGCGCTCATCCAGAACCAGTCGCTGTCGTAGCGGGCGGAGATGTTGCCGTAACTGAGCCCGCCGATCCCGAAGATGCGCTTGATGTGGCGGAAGTCGCGGGGAGGGAGGAGTTCGTCCATGGGGAAGGGCGCCGGGAGCAGGTCGACTTCGTCCAGATTCCTGCCGGCGCGCCCGATGGACGCGGTCATCTCGTCGCCATCCCACAGCGCGTCGGGAAGGTCGGCCTCGAAGAAGTTGTCGATGACCAGCGTCGACGACGCCATGGGTTCGATGCGCGCGTACACCTGCCGGAAGTAGTCGCCGGGACCGCGGCCATCGCGGACGGCGTAGTGCCCCTGCTCCAGGGTGACGAAGTGCGCCTCCGGCGCCCCGTTGTCCGGGGACACCAGCCCCACCGCCAGATTCGCCAGCGCCCGCAGCAGCACGGGGTATGCCTGCGCCATGTGGTCGGTGAAAGGGGAGGGGAACTCCGTAACGGCACAGACGAAAACCGCCCGGGCGCTGCGCCGGAAGGGACGCGGCTGGCCGCGGGGGAAGAAATTGAACACGAGCCGGGCTTCGTTCGCATTGCGAGTGTACCGGTGCCCCTCCGCTTCCATCACCTGCCGCAGACCCTCCGAAAACCAGCGGAAGGTGTCGGTCGCGGATGCGCCGACGAATGCGAAGTTCATGGAGACCGACAACTCCCCTGGTTGCAGTTTGCGAGACAGGAATGCAACGAAGCGTAGACGAGTCCCCCCTCCGGCGCCAGTCGCGGGTTCCGCCTCCCGCCGCTAGATTAGTCTCACAGCCTTACCCGCTCCGCCCGGGAAGCGGAGCCCGTCATCAACCGCGGTCCAAGGGAGTTCCCGCGATATGAGAACATACGAGATCGTCCACATCCTGGACGCCACCCTCGATCAGGCAGCCGTCCACGCGAAGCTGGAGACTTTCCTCGCCACGCTCGGCGGCGAAATCACGACCGTCGACCACTGGGGAGTCCGCCAGCTGGCCTATCCGATCGGAAAGGCCAGGACCGGCTACTACGTCGTCGTCCAGGTCACCGCCGACCCCACTGCGCTGCCCGAGTTCGAACGCCTCCTCAAGCTCGACGAGGAGACCATGCGCTACCTGATCGTCCTCAACGAAGGTCAACCCACATCGGGCGCGTCGGTGGTCGCGGACCGTCCGCCGCCCCCGGCCGCGGAATCGGAGGACGACGGGGAAGAGGAGGCCGGAGAAGAAGACGAGGGGGAAGCGGACGACGAGGACGAAGCCGACGACGACGCGGACGAGGAGGAAGGGGATGACGAGAAGGATGATGAAGCCGACTCCCCTCCCACATCTTCGGGCCCGCCGGTCTATACCGGCTCCCGGGGACGGAGGCGACGCCACGAGGGCCCTCCCATCGTACTGCTCAACTACAAGGACGTGGGCACGCTGTCCCGCTTCCTGACCGAGCAGGGCAGGATCCTGCCCAAGCGGACCACCAAGGTCACGGCGCGCTTCCAGCGGCAGCTCGGAACCGCGGTCAAGCGCGCCCGCCACCTCGCCCTCCTCCCCTACATCAAGGACCACGGGGCCTGACGCGAACCGCAACCGGAACGGAGCCAAGAGATGAGACTGATACGGCGTGAGGCGGTCGAACCCCTCGGGCAGCCCGGCGACCTGATCACCGTCAAGCCCGGCTACGCCCGCAACTACCTGATTCCCCGCGGGCTAGCATACAGGGCCACCGACGCCAACGTCCAGCGCATCGAGGAGGAACGGCGTCTCCGTGAGGAACGGATCCGCCGGGCCTACCTGGAGGCCAACCGGCAGGCGTCGCGGCTGGAAGGCCTGACCCTGCACTTCACGGCGCGTGCCAGCGAGGAGGGGACCCTCTTCGGGTCGGTGACCGTCAGGGACATCCTGGAGCGTGCCGAAGAGGCGGACCTCGACTTCGTGCTGGACAAGCGGTCCGTGCAGCTCGACGAGCCGATCAAGTCCGTCGGGGAACATGTGGTCCTCATGAGGCTCCACGCCGGGGTGGAAACGGAGGTGCGCGTCATCGTGGAGGCCGAAGCGGATTGAGCCGCTTCCCGTTGCCGGCGGAGGTGCGGCGCGCGGTCGGCTACGCGCTGGACCGGAAGGCGGAGGATGTGACCGTGCTCGACCTGCGGCCGGTCTCGTCGGCGACGGACTTCTTCGTGATCGCCACCGGGCGCTCCGACCTGCACGTTCAGGCCGTCGCCGAGCACGTCCTCGACTCCACGCGCGCCGACGGCCACCGTCCGGAGCATGTGGAGGGACTGGACGGCGGCCGCTGGGTTCTGATCGACTACATCGACTTCGTCGTCCACATCTTCCATCCGTCGGTGAGGGACTTCTACCGTCTGGAGGTGCTCTGGGGCGACGCGCCCGCGGCCGTCTACGGCGAAGGTGACCGGCCATGAAGCTCAAGTCGCTCAGGCTGCACGGCTTCAAGTCCTTCCCGGACCCCACACAGCTCGAGTTCCACGAGGGCATCACCGCCATCGTGGGGCCGAACGGATGCGGCAAGTCCAACATCGGCGACGCCGTCCGCTGGGTCCTGGGCGAGCAGCGCCCGACGGTGATCCGCGGGGCGAAGATGGAGGAGGTGATCTTCCAGGGCACCGTGGCGCGCCGGTCGGTGAACCGCGGTTCCGTGTCGATGATCGTGACGAACGAGGACGGCGCCCTCGCCACTCCCTTCCAGGAGGTGGAGATCGGCCGCACCGTCCACCGGGACGGGGGCAGCGACTACCGCCTCAACCGCGCCTCCTGCCGGCTGCGCGACATCGTCGACCTCTGCCGCGACACCGGGCTGGGGGCGAACGCCTACTCGGTCATCGAGATCCGCATGATCGACGCGATCCTCTCGGAGCGGACCGACGAACGCCGCGCGCTCTTCGAGGAGGCCGCCGGGATCGGCAGGTACAAGGATCGCCGGCGCGCGGCACTCCGCCGCCTCGAGACCTCGGAGATCGACCTCCAGCGGGTCGAGGACGTGATCGGCGAGGTGCAGACCAAGGTGCGTTCGCTGGCGCGCCAGAAGGGGAAGGCGGAGCGCTACCGCAAGCTGCGCGAGAGGCGCCTGGCGGTCGAGGTGGCGGTGGTGCGCGCGCGGCTCGAAGGGCTGGGGGCGCGCCTGGGTGAACTGGACGCGGCGCTCGAGTCCGACCGGGAGGACGCGGCCGGGATGGCGGCCCGCCTGGCGGCGGCGGAGGCGGAACTGGAGCGTGCGCGGCTGGAGCAGGTGGAGGTGGAGAGGATTCGGGGCGACACCGCGAACCGGCTCGACGCGGTGGCCGCTGACCTGTCACGCATCGAGCGGGAGGTGGCGGTCGCGAACGAGCGGATCGCGAACTGGAAGCGCCGCCTGGTGCAGATCGGCCATGAGCGCTCGGCGCAGTCGGCGATCCGGGCGCGCGCCGAGGACGAGCGCGTCACGCTGGGGGAAGAGCACCGCAAGTGTAAAGCCGACTTTACAGAAGTACAAGCGGACTTGACATTTCGCAAGGAAACCGCCGCCGACGTACGGGAGCGGCTGAGCCGTGCCCGCCACGGGGTGCGGGAGCTGGAGGAGGAGGGCCGCGCATTGGCCGGCAAGGCGGCCCGGACCGAGGGCGACCTCTACAGCGCCCGCCTGCAGGCCACCGAGCTGGAGCGCAGATTCGAGCGCTTGCAGAACGACGCGCGCGAGGGCGCGGGAGCGTTACGCGAGCTGGAGTCCCAGGGGGACCTCTTCACCGACCGGAGCGCGGAGGCGGGCCGAAAGGCCGGAGAGGCGGGGCGGGCCGTAGCGGACGCCCGTCGGCGGCTGGCCCACCTGCGGGAGCGGCTGGGCGAGGCCCGGGACGCGCGGGTGAACGCCGAGGCCCGGCTGTCTTCGCTCGAAGCGGAGCGGGATGGGCTCGGGCGGGTGGAGACTCCAGGATCGGCGGAAGCGGTTGCGCAGACCGCCCGCGCCGCGCTTCCCGATTGCGTGCACGGGCTGCTCGGCGACTTCGTGCAGGTGCGAACGGGCGCCGCGCGCGGGACGGACCGGATCCTGGGGCGTTTCGCGTCGGCGCTGGTGGCGCGCGGAGAGCCCGACATCGAGCGCATCGCCCGCTGGTACCGGGAAGACGCCGCAGCCGACGCCGCCCTGATCGTCCTGCCCGCCGATGCCGCCCCCGAGCCGCGGGGCGCGCTCCCCCCCGGCGTGAGCTCGTCGGGCGCGGGCGCTGCCTGGGTGCGGGCGCTGCTGGGCGGTGCGGGGGCCCGGGAGGGCGGCACCGGGGCCGGGGAGGGCGCCGCGGAGAACGCGTGGGTCACCTGGGCGGATGCCCGGGGCGCGGTGCACCTCTTCCCCGAGGCGGGCGCCGAGGGACGGCTGGAGCGCCGGGAGCGCCTGGACGCGCTCGCCGCGAAGATCCGCGACGCCGGCGCCGAGCTCGAAGAGGCCCGCGAACGAACGCTGGCACTGGACGAAGAGCACCGGGCCCGCGAGGCCGAGGTGGACGAGACGTCGGAGCGCGTGCTCACCACGCGCGACGAAGCCCGCGCGGCCGAGGCCAGTGCCGTGGCGCAGACCGACCGGCGCGAACAGTTGCGCCGCCGCCACGGCGAGACCACGCGCCAGCTCGAGGGTACGCGCAGCGCCCGGGACCGGGCACTGGAGCGGGCCCGCGCGGCGGAGGCCAAGGGCTCGGAATTGCGCACGCGGGAAGCCGCGCAAGCCGCGCGTCTGGAGACCGAACGGGCGGCGCTGGGGGCGGTCGAGGCAGAGTGGGAGGAGGCGCGGGAAGCCGAGGCTGAAGTGTCGATCCGGGCGGCGCGCCTGGAGAGCGAGTTGCAGCGCCTGGCGGGCCGGATCGCGGACACGGGTGGCAGCGCGGAGCGCGCCGCCGCGCGGGTGGCCGAGCTTGAGGAGGAGGACCGCGAACTGGACGCGAACATGGCGCGGGTGCGCACCGCGCGCAGCGAGGGACGGGCCGCGCTGGAGGGGTTGTTCGCGCAGCGGGACGAGCTGCGTTCGGTGGCGGCCGAACAGGACCGTGCCGTGGGCGTGGCCTCGGAAGCCGCGCGGAGGGCGGAGCGGGGGGTGCGGGAGATCAGGGCGGACGAGCGCGAGGCCGTGGGGCAAAGGCACCGACTCGAGATGGAGGCGCAGGAGATCCGGAACCGGGTCTCGCGCATCAGCGAGCGTCTCGAGGCCGAGTGGAACAAGCCTGCCGAGGAGCTCCTGGCCGAGGCGGAAGAGCTCGAAGGCGACCAGGAGGAGCTTCGCGAGGAGCTGGAGCAGATTGTCGCGGCGCTGTCACGCATCGGGCCCGTCAACATGCTCGCCTTCGAGGAGCACGCCGAGGAGAGCGCACGTCTGGATTTCATGGTGGCGCAACGGGAGGACCTGGTCTCCGCGAGGGACGACCTGCGCGCGGCGATCCGGCGGATCAACACCACCGCGACCGAGCGCTTCATGGAGCGCTTCGAGGCGATCACGGAGAACTTCCTGGAGACCTTCCGCCACCTGTTCAGCGGCGGCGAAGCCCAGTTGCGGCTCTCCGAGCCCGACGATCCTCTCGAATCGCCGATCGAGATCCACGCCTCGCCGCAGGGCAAGCGGACGCAGCGGATCGACCAGCTCTCCGGCGGCGAGCGCGCGCTTACGGCGCTGTCGCTTCTCTTCGGCATCTACCTGGTCAAACCGAGCCCGTTCTGCGTCCTCGACGAGGTCGACGCTCCGCTCGACGACTCCAACATCACCCGCTTCATCCGGCTCCTGCAGGGCTTCAAGGCGCGGACCCAGTTCGTGGTGATCACGCACAATCCGCGCACCATCGAGGCCGCGGACTGGATCTACGGCGTCACGATGGAGGAGCCCGGGGTGTCGTCGGTCGTCGGCGTTCGCCTGGAAGCGCCCCCGGTGAGGGATCCGGCGGCCTGAAGCCAGTGTCGACAACGCTCACCGTCATCGGATCCGGGACCCTCGTCCCGTCCGGGGAACGATCCTCGCCCTGCCACCTCATCGAGTCCGGCGACACCCTCCTGCTCCTGGACGCGGGGCCCGGCGCGGTGCACGGCCTCGCCCGCCACGGCAAGCCCTGGTGGAAGGTCAGCCACCTCGTCCTCACGCACTTCCACACGGACCACTTCGCGGACCTTCCCCACCTCCTCTTCGCGCTCAAGTGGGCATCCCCCTCGGCACGCACCCGCCCCCTGCATGTCATCGGGCCGCCCGGACTGCGCGCGCGCACCGAGGCGCTCCGCACCGCGCACGGGGAGTTCATCACCGAACCCGGCTTCGACGTCGTCTACATCGAAGTCGCGCGGGACGGCACCTGGACCGACGGGTCCGTCACCCTGCACTTCACACCCACGCGGCACACCGATCACTCCGTGGCCGTGCGCGTCGAACTGGCGGGCCACGCGGCGGGCTACACCGGCGACACCGGCCCCGACCCGGCGCTGGGGAGCTTCCTGCGCGGCTGCGAGGTCCTGGTCAGCGAGTGCGCGCTCGCGGATCCGGCCACCGCCACCAACCACCTGTCACCGGCCTCGGTGGCGGAGTTGGCACGCGCCGCAAATCCGGCCAACCTTGTGCTTACGCACCTGTATCCCCCCCTTGATGCGGCGGCGGTGCCTGCCCTGGTACGCGCCGCTGGCTACCCGGGACAGGTGATCTGCGCCCGGGACGGCCAACAATTCACAATCGGAGAAATGCAACCGTGCTCATCGTGATGGACCACCGGGCGACGCCCCAAGACATACAGCGAGTCGTCGACACCATTTCCGACATGGGCTATGGCGCCAAGCCCATGCCCGGGCGGCAGCGTACCGCGATCGGACTCGTGGGGAACGACGGAGGGGTGGAGGCGGCCCGCCTGACGGGACTTCCCGGCGTCCGGGATCTGATTCCGGTCAGCAAGCCGTACAAACAGGTGTCGAGGGAGTGGCGCGACGAGAACACCGTGGTGGAGCTGGGCAACGGCGTCGCGTTCGGGGGGGACGAGGTCGTGATCATCGCCGGCCCGTGCGCCGTCGAGAGCCGCGAGCAGATCACGGACATCGCCGTTCAGTTGCGTGAATCGGGGGCGTGTGCGCTGCGGGGCGGCGCCTTCAAGCCGCGCACATCGCCCTATTCCTTCCAGGGGCTGGGGGCGAAGGGGCTCGAGCTCCTCGCGGAAGCCCGCGAGCGGACCGGACTGGCGATCGTGACGGAGGCGGTGGACCCGGAGAGCGTGCCGCTCGTCACGGAGTACGCGGACGTACTCCAGATCGGCGCGCGCAACATGCAGAACTACCCCCTGCTGATGCGCGCCGGCCGCTGCGGCAAGCCGGTCCTGCTCAAGCGGGGGATGTCGGCCACGATCACCGAAATGCTGCTGGCGGCCGAGTATCTGCTCAGCGCCGGCAACCCGGACGTCATCCTCTGCGAGCGCGGAGTGCGGAGCTTCGACCGGCAGACCCGCAATCTCCTCGACCTCACGGCCGTTCCGGTGACCCAGTCGCTCACCCATCTGCCCGTCATCGCCGACCCCAGCCACGGCACCGGCGTGCGCGACAAGGTGACCCCGATGGCGAGAGCGGCGGTGGCGGCCGGAGCCGACGGGCTGATCGTGGAGGTGCACCCCGACCCGCCCCAGGCGCTCTCCGACGGCGCCCAGAGCCTGTACCCGAACCAGTTCGTCGAGATGGTGGCGCAGTGCGGCCCGATCGCGCGCGCAATCGGGAGGTCGTTGGCGACGTTCGGCTAGCGGGCCGCGTTCCGGCGGGGCCGAGCGCTTGCGCCGAGGCAACCGCGTGGAACACCCGTGGAACATTCGTGGAACACTCGTGGAACGTCGTGGAACACCCGGCGCGGCGAGGGATGCCGGGCACAAAGTCCCATTCCGCCATTCCACCGCCCCGGGCCTGCCCCCACCTTTGCGCATGGAAGAGGGCAGAGTGCAACTGGGACGGAGGGGCGAGGCGCTCGCGGAGGCGTACCTCGCCGAGCGCGGCTGGGCGGTGCTGGCGCGCAACTACCGGGCCGGCCCGAAGGAGATCGATCTCATCGCCGCGCGCAGCGGGGTCGTGGCCTTCGTCGAGGTCAAGACCCGCACCACGCGGACCGGGGGAACGGTGCTCGAGTCGATCCGGGCACTGAAGCGGCGCGCGGTGGTGACCGCCGCCCGGCGCTGGATCCACGAGAACGGGCGGCGCGGCAGCGTCTACCGCTTCGACGCCATCGGCGTGGACCTGCGCGGAGGGGAGGCCGTGATCGAGCACGTCCCCGACGCCTGGCGGCCGGGCGGCTGATTGCTTCCGGGCACACGCCGGCGCGCCACGCCCCGGTTCGCCTCCGTTGACGCTGCCTCCCCCGTGCGGGTAGCTTTGGCCGTGCCCCAGGTCCGTGGGGCGGGCGCTCATGAACCCCGTCAGGACCGTGAAGGTAGCAGCGGTAAGTGCGGCAAGCGTCGCCACGGAGCGCCTGGGGCACCTCGCGGGCCCCGGCAGCCCGGCACTTTCCCTTTTCGGTGCTCGCGGGGGTCTGTCCACGGGCTGCGAGGCACGTCATCCCCGCAACTCCCACGATCGCAACTTGTCCTACCTCGCCCTTGCCCGGAAGTACCGACCCCGCCGGTTCGGCGAGGTGGCAACCCAGGAGCACGTCTCCGAGACGCTGAGGCGAGCGGTCGCCGGAGACCGGGTGGGACACGCCTACCTCCTCTGCGGTCCCCGTGGGGTCGGCAAGACGACCCTGGCCCGCATCCTGGCGATGTCGCTCAACTGCCCGCAGCGCACCTCCGAAGGCGAGCCGTGCGGGACCTGCGACAACTGCGAGCACATCTGGGGGGGGCACACATCGCTGGACGTCGTCGAGATCGACGCCGCCTCGAACCGCGGCGTGGAGGACGCCCGCGAACTCAGGGCGCGCGCCATGCTGGCGCCGTCGGAGGAGGACCGCTACAAGGTCTACATCCTCGACGAAGCGCACATGCTCACCCGCGAGGCGTGGAACGCGCTGCTCAAGATCCTGGAGGAGCCGCCTCCCCGGGTGATCTTCTGCTTCGCCACGACGGAGGCGCGGCGCATCCAGCAGAGCGCCTCGCCGATCCTGTCGCGCTGCCAGCGCTTCGACTTCCGCAGGATCGGCACGGACGACATCATGAAGCGCCTGAGCGAGGTGCTCGAAGCGGAAGGGATCGGTTTCGAGCCCGAGGCATTGCGCGCCATCGCCCGGAAGGCCAACGGGGGGATGCGCGACGGATTGTCCCTGCTCGACCAGGTGCTGGCGCTGTCGGACGAGGAGGTGAAGGTCGAAGCGGTGGTGCGCGTCCTGGGTGTGGTGGCCGAGGAGCGCTACCTGCAGATCTTCGACCTCATCCTCGAGCGCCGCCACGGAGCCGTATTCGACTTTGTCGAGGAGCTGCTCGACGAGGGGCACGACCTGGTGGAGTTCTACCACGGCCTCGCCGAGAGGCTGCGCCTGTTGCTGCGGATCGCGCTCGACGCGGGGGAAGCGCCCGGGATGATGGCGGGTGAGCTCCGGGAAGCCTACCGGCAGCGGGCCGCGAGCTTCGCCCCCGGGGACCTGGTGCGCATGCTGGCCATGGCCTCGGGGCTGGAGGCGGACGGCAGTCTGCGGCGCACCGGGAGGCCCCGCGTCATGGTCGAGATGCTCCTGCTGCGGATGAGCTATCTGGACCGTACGGTCGAGCTGGAGGACATCATCCGCACGCTCGGCGGTGTTCCCGCCCGCGAGCCGGCACCTTCGACCCCGGCGCCGAAACCGCCGCCCCCCCAACCCCCCGCCCCGGAGCCGCCCCCGCGCCCCACCACCGATCTCGCCACCGCCTGGCAGGCACTCCTCGACGACCGGGAACGCATGAAGACCCTCCCGCGCGGCGTATCGCCCTTCCTGCGCGCCGCCCGCCCCCGCGAAAGCGACGGAGCCCTGGTGCTGGAGATCCCGGCGGGTCCAGGCGAGGCCCGGTTGCGCCAGAAGCCGGTGCTGCGTGCCCTCGAGGAGGGCCTGGCCCTTCATGCGGGGCGCGATTCTGCCGAGATTTCCATTGTCGGCGGCGGCGCCGACGACGGTGCGGATGGCGGGCGGGTCACCGAAGACTCGGTCAGGCGGACGCGGCTGCAGGAACTCGTGAAGCGGGCCCCGCATCTGGAACGCGCGGTCGATGAACTGGAACTCGATCTGGTGGACTGAATACCGATCCAGGGAGCGTTAGCGCTCGGAGAAGAGAATGAAGAACATCCAGCAACTCATGAAGATGGGGGAGCAGCTCCAGGCAAAGGTGCAGGAGCTGCAGGACAGTCTCGGCGCCGAGGAGCTCGAAGCGTCCGCCGGCGGCGGCATGGTCACCGCCCGGGTCACGGGCCGGGGGGACCTGAAGAGCCTTTCGATCGACCCCGAGGTGATCGATCCGGAGGACTCGGAGATGCTCGAGGATCTGGTCGTCGCGGCCGTGGTGGAGGCGCAGAACCGGGCGCGCACGTTCTCGGAGGAACGCATGCGCGGCGCCGCGGGGGGCCTCCCGATGCAGCTGCCCGGACTCTTCTAGCCGGTGCCGGGCCGTGTCGCCGATCGAGAACCTTACCGGTGAGCTGCGGAAGCTGCCGGGAGTCGGAGCCAAGACCGCGCTCCGACTGGCCTACCACCTCGTCAAGGGGCCGAAGGACAACCTGCGCCGACTCGCGCGCTCTCTCGATCTGGTGGCCGACCGCGTGCATCCGTGCCCGACATGCGGCAACTACTGCGACGCGGACCTGTGCTCGATCTGTGGCGACCCTGCGAGGGACCAGGAGGTGATCTGCGTGGTCGAGGAGGCATACGAAGTCGGGGCCATCGAGCGCGCCGGGCGGTACGGCGGCCTGTTTCACGTGCTCGGCGGCCGTCTGTCCCCCCTGGACGGAATCGGCCCGGACGAACTCGCCATCGGCGCTCTGGTGAAGCGGCTGGGCGGGGCGGGGGGACCGGTCAAAGAGGTCATCCTGGCGACGAACGCGAGCGTCGAGGGCGAGGCCACGGCCGTGTACCTGGAGGGTGTGCTACGCGCGTATCCGGTGCGCGTCACTCGGCTGGCCCGCGGCATCCCCGTCGGCAGCGATCTCGAGTACATCGACGGCACCACCATCGCCGAGGCGCTGGCGGGCCGGCGGGAGATGTAGCCGATGGGCCGAATCCGCAAGGTCGGGATGTTTCTGCTGGGCGCGGGGGCCGTGGCGGCGGTGGCGGCGCTCGTCATCCGCAGTCAGGTGGAGAGCAATCGGCGGGAGCTCTTCAGCGGCAACGCTTTCCGGCGCCTTGCCGCCCTGGGCCACATGTCGGGTGAGCCGGCGAGCGCGGGCTCGGTGTCGGTGCTCCGCGACTTCTGCGCGTGGGAGCCCAAGCGCATCCTGCGCAACCGTGGCGCCGCGATCCTGACCCGCATGGAGGACGAGCTCCTGCGGAGGGCGGAAGCCGATTGAACATCCCCAACGCGATCACGGCCGTGCGGATCGCCCTCTGCCCGGTGATCCCCTTCCTGGCCCTGTCGGGCGGCGTCGGCAACCGCTACGCCGCGTTCCTCGTCTTTCTGTTCGCGGCCCTTACCGACATATGGGACGGCCAGCTGGCGCGCCGCTACGGCTGGGTGACCGACACCGGCAAGCTCCTCGATCCCCTCGCGGACAAGCTCCTGCTGGTGTGCACCTTCCTGCCGCTGTACATGATCAGCCACCGGGCGGACGATCTCGGCGCCCTGCCGTGGTGGGGCGCGATGCCTCTCTGGGTGATCCTGGTGATCTTCGGCCGGGAAGTGCTCGTGACGCTGCTGCGCGGCTACGCGGTGCGGCGCGGGGTCGTGATCGCGGCCGGGAGGTCCGGTAAGCTCAAGACGCTGGCCCTGAGCGTGTTCACCGGCGCCGCGCTGCTCTGGTATCCGCTGATGGCCACCGCCGCCGACTCCGGGTGGAGCGGGGGGCCGTGGGTGCTGTTGCGCGAGCTGCTGGGCGCCCTCATAGGCATCACCCTCGGCCTGTCCGTCCTTCTGAGCCTCATTTCGATGGCCGACTACCTGTGGCGCCACCGGTCCCTGGCCACCCGGAGCTGACCGCGGGCGCGCGCCGGTTGGCCGGCATCGCGACCCGGCTGGGGCTGCGCGTCGCGACCGCCGAGAGTTGCACGGGGGGCCTGCTGGCAAAGATCATCACCGACCTGCCCGGTGCGTCGGCGCACTATGCGGGAGGGGTGGTCGCCTACGCGAACGAAGTCAAGGTGAAGCACCTGGGCGTCGATCCCGGAAGCCTGGCGGCCCACGGGGCGGTCTCGCGGGAGGTCGCGCTGGAGATGGCAGCGGGCGCGTGCCGCCGCTTCGAGGCCGACGTGGCGATTGCGGTCACGGGGATCGCGGGGCCGGATGGGGGAGCGCCCGGGAAGCCCGTCGGGACCGTATGGCTTGCGGTCGCGCTCCAGGACGGCACGGCGCACGCCAGGGTGGAGCGCTTCGCGGGTGATCGCCGCGCGGTGCGGAACGCGAGCGTGGCCGCGGCGCTGGAGATGGCCGCCGATGCGGCTGGCCGCGCCACGTATGGACCCGCGGCCGGGGATTGATAAGCTTGTGAACAAGGGAAAACACACTGCCGAGCAGCGATCGGGGGAGATGAACGTGCCGGATAACGAGGGCATGCAGGAGAAGGTCCGGGAGGCCGGGTCCGAGGACCGGACCGGGGCTGCCGAGACTGAAGCGGACGGGGACGCGGAGGCGCGAGCCACGGAGGCAGCGGCTGCGGAGGCGGCTGCCGAGGAGGCGGCTGCGGAGGCGTCGCACGCGGAGGACGAAGCCCCCGGTGCCGGCTCCCCTGCCGAACCGGTGGACGGACAGACCCCGATCTCCGAACTGGAAGCCCAGCGGGACCGCCTCAGGGACCAGCACCTGCGGTTGGCGGCCGACTTCGACAACTTCAGAAAGCGGACCGAGGACAGGCTGCGGCAGAGATGGAACCGGGCGCAGGCGGACCTGGTCGCGCGCTTCCTCGACCCCCTCGACGATCTCCGCAGGGTCACCGCCCTGGAACCTGAAAGCACGGCATCCGTAGATGCGATCGTGGAGGGCGTCGACCTGGTCGAGAGAAAGTTCTCCCGCGCGCTCGAGGAGGCCGGTGTGGAGGTGGTCGACCCCGAGGGCGAGGACTTCGATCCCAACACGATGGAGGCGATGATGCGGGTGCCGACCGAGTCCGAGGACGACGACGACACGGTCGCGAACGTTTTTCAGCGGGGGTACACCCTGAAGGGGATCCTCATCCGCCCGGCGCGGGTGAGCGTCTTCAAGTCCGACTAGCTGAATTGCGGAGGCCATGACGACCGACAAGGACTACTACGCGATCCTCGGCGTCGACGAAAAGGCGGACGCTGCCGCCATCAAGAAGGCGTACCGCCGCCTGGCGAAGAAGTACCACCCCGACGCCAATCCCGGGAATCCCCGGGCGGCCGAGCGCTTCAAAGACATCGGCGAGGCGAACGGGGTGCTCTCCGATTCCGCGAAACGGAAGAAATACGACCAGATGCGGAAACTGGGCGCCCTCGGCTTCCGGGGGGGCGCCCGGACCGGCCCCCGGGCAGGGACGCAGACATCGTCGAACTTCTCCTTCGAGGACCTCGGGGGCCTGGGCGGCTTCTCCGACATCTTCTCCTCGATCTTCGACCGGGGAAAGAAGGCGCGGCCGCGGCGGCCCTCCGGACCCGCCAAGGGAAGCAGCGTGGAGCACACCGCCGAAGTTCCATTCATGATGGCCGCCAGGGGCGGGAAGATCACCATCTCGGTGCCGATCAGCGAGGAGTGCGCGACCTGCGGCGGATCCGGCGGCGCGCCCGGAACGGCGTGGAAGAAGTGCGCGGAATGCAGGGGCTCGGGGAGCGTTTCGTTCGGGCAGGGCGGCTTCGCGGTCAATCGCCCGTGCCCTGCCTGCATGGGCCGGGGCGAGGCCGCCGACAGGCCCTGCGGGGCGTGCGGCGCCGACGGCAAGGTCCACCAGAGCCGCAAGATCCAGGTGACCGTGCCGTCAGGGGTCAACTCCGGCGCGAAGATGCGCCTCACCGGGCAGGGTGAGCGGGGCCGGAAGGGCGGCGCTCCCGGCGACCTCGTCATCACCTTCAAGGTCCTCCCGCACCGTTTCTTCCGCCGCGAGGGCAACGACATCGTCGTCACGGTGCCGCTGAATCTGGCGCAGGCGGCGCTGGGGTCGCGGATCCGGGTCGGCACCATTTCCGGCAGGAAGGTGGTGCTGCGCATTCCGCCGGGCACGCAGCCCGGAACCCGCTTCAGGATCAAGGGGCAGGGGATCGAGCGCGACGGGACCCGGGGGGATCAGTACGTCGAGGTGAAGCTGGAAGTCCCCGACACACTCACCGAGCAGCAGGAGAAGCAGATCCGCGATTTCGCGGACTCGGCGGGGCTGAAGTGGTGAGGTCCGTCCCCGGAGCAGCCCGCGGACCGGATTGGGCCGAAGGCCGGGCCGCGATGCACTCGCGCCGGGACGCCGGCACCTGCCGGGGCCGGGAACCTTCCCGTCAGTATGCGCTCCCCGTCACGCGGCTGATCCTGCCGCCGCCGATCACCCGGTCGCCGTCGAAGAACACGCTCGACTGGCCCGGAGTCACGGCGCGCGCCGGATCCTCGAAGCGCAACTCGGCGGAGTTTTCGTCGCAGTCCACCACCCGGCAGGGATGGGGCGGCGACCGGTAGCGAACCTGCGCCAGCAACTTCGTGCCGGGGAGGGGCGGCGGCGCAAGCCAGTTCACGTCGCCGACGTGGGCGCCGCGAACGTCGAGAAAGCGCCTGGGGCCGACCACGACCTGCCGGGTATCCGGTCGGATCTCCAGGACGTAGTAGCGCTCCGGAAGGCCTCCTCCCAGCCCCTTGCGCTGCCCGACCGTGAAGCCGGAGTAGCCGTTGTGACGTCCCAGCACACGCCCCCGGTGGTCGACGATCGCGCCGGGCACCAGGGCGGGGTGGGTGGGCAGCAGCTTCTTCTCCAGGAAGTCGCGGTAGTTGCCGGTGGGCACGAAGCAGATCTCCTGGGATTCCGGCTTCTCCGCGGTAACCAGGCCCAGCGCGCGGGCGCGTTCCCGCACTTCGGGCTTGGTGAGTCCCCCCAGGGGAAAGTGGAGCCGCCGGAGCAGTTCGGCGGGGAGCCCCCACAGGAAATACGACTGGTCCTTTGCCGGGTCCGCCCCGCGCAGCAGGCGCGGTTCGGCGTGTGAGCGATCGAGCCTGACGTAGTGGCCCGAAGCCACGCCGTCGCAGCCGAGCACGCGGCCCCGCCGGAGCAGGTCGCGGAACTTGGTGTTCGAATTGCACCGTACGCAGGGGTTGGGGGTCCTCCCGCGCCCGTACTCGGTGACGAAGTCGTCGATGACATCCCGCGTGAACTCCCGCTCCACATCGAAGACGTAGTGCGGGATTCCCAGCCGGTCGGCGACCTGGCGGGCGTCCTGTATCCCCTCGAGCCCGCAGCAGGTCTTCCGGCTCGCGGCGGCTTCGTCCTCGTCGTAGCAGAAGGTCTTCATGGTGGCGCCGATGACTTCGTGGCCGGCCTCGACGAGCATCGCAGCGGCCACGGAGGAGTCCACCCCCCCGGACATGGCAACCAGGATGCGCCGCGGGCCGCCCGCGCCGACGTTCACGGCGCCCACAGGGTGCGGATCCGGTCGACTGCGTCGCTCACCACCGACACAATTCGGTCGACCTGCTGCGAATCGTTCAGGCGCCCGAAGCTCAGGCGCAGCGACGCGGCGGTGTCGCCCGGGTACAGCGCGGCCAGGGAGGCGCTCGGCGCGCTGGACCCGCTGGCACAGGCGGAACCGCCCGATGCGGCGATCCCCTCGGCGTCCAGCGCGGCCAGGAGCGTGTCCGAATCGATCCCGGGGATGGCCAGGGAGAGGATGTGTGGCGCTCGCCGCATGCCGCCGGCGTTGACCCGGGCCCCGGAGATCTTCTCGATCAATCGCGACTCCACCTCGTTCCTCAGCGTCTCCAGCCTGCGCGACTCGGCGGGCGCCTCGCGGACGGCCAGCCGCACGGCCTCTGCCAACCCGGCGGCGCCGGCGACGTCCTCGGTGCCGGGGCGCAGTCCCCCCTCCTGTCCGCCCCCGAAGTGGAGCGGTTCGATCCCGCGGCGGTGGCGGGCGATCAGCGCGCCCGTGCCCTTGGGTCCGTAGATCTTGTGACCGGTCACGGTGAGCAGGTCGACCGGGACCTCGGCGAGGGAGACCGGTATCTTGCCGACCGCCTGGACCGCGTCGCTGTGCAGCCGAGCCCCCGCGCGGCGGCACTCCGCGGCGATCTCCGCCAAGGGAAGCTCAAGCCCGGTCTCGTTGTTGACCCACATGCACGACACCACGCCCGGACGGTCGCGGTCGCGCAGAGCCGCGCGCAGCCCGTCCAGGTCGAACTCGCCCTCCTCGAACCCTACTACGGAATGACGCGCCCCTTCCTTCACCGCTCGCTCCGCCGCCGCCGCAACGGCAGGATGCTCCACCGCCGAGGTGACCACATGCGCGCCGCGGCCCCCCGCCCCCCCATCCCGGCCCCGCACGCTGCCCAGGACGGCCAGGTTGTCCGACTCGGTGCCCCCCCTGGTGAAGCACACACTGCCCGCCTCGACCCCCAGCGCCCCGCCGAGCGTCGCCCGGGCCTCCTCCAGCCGCGCCCTCGCCCGGCGCCCCCACCGGTGCCCGCTCGACGGGTTCCCGAAGTCCTCCGTCAGGCACCCCGCCATGACGGCGGCGACTTCCGCACGCACGGGGGTGGTAGCGGCGTGATCCAGATAGATGGGCTCTGCGGCGCTCCGCGCGCCGGCGCCTTTGTTCTCCACGCTGCAGACCTTTCCTTCGCAAGCCACGGACAGGACCGCCCTTCAGGTTGGCGGTCCACTGTAATATGATAGGACGGCGCCGCTGCGGCGGAGCGGGAGGATTCGGGCCCGCCCGCCCCGCGGCGCTCAACGCGAACACGCTTCCCATCAACCCATCGCTGCCCATGGACCTTCACGAATACCAGGCCAAGGAGCTGTTCCGCGCCGCCGGGATGGCCGTCAACCCGGGGGAGGTCGCGGACGATCCCGCTGCGGTCCGCGCGCTGGCGCAGAAGTACGGCGGCAGGGTCGTCGTCAAGGCGCAGGTGCACTCGGGCGGGAGGGGGAAGGCGGGGGGCGTCAAGCTGGCCGGCAACGCCGACGAGGCCGCGCGCCACGCCGAGGCGATCCTGGGGATGGAGATCAGGGGCCTGACGGTGGGGCGCGTGCTGGTCTCGCCCACCGAGGACATCGCCACGGAGGCGTACGCCGGGATCCTGGTCGACCGGGAGGGGCAGTGTCCGGTGCTGATGGTCTCGGCGGAGGGGGGTGTGGACATCGAGGAGGTCGCCGCGACCAACCCGAACGCGATCCACAAGCTGCGCGTGGACCCCCGCTACGGGCTGATGCCGCACCAGGCGTGGGGTCTCGCCACCCGGCTGTATGGCGACCCCGCGCTGGCGAGACAGGCCGCCCGCATCCTCACCCAACTCTACGGCGCGTTCACTGGCAACGGCGCCTCGATGGCCGAGATCAACCCGCTCATCTCGACCGGGAGTGGCGAGGTCAAGGCGATCGACGCGAAGGTCAGCATCGATGACAACGAACTCTTCCGCCGCCCCGCGGTGGCCGCGATGCGCGACCCCGCCTCGGAGTCGCCGGCGGACGCCGGGGCCCGGGCGGCCGGCCTCAGCTTCGTCAAGCTGGAGGGCAGTGTCGGCTGCTGCGTGAACGGGGCCGGGCTGGCGATGGCCACGATGGACCTGGTCAAGTACTACGGGGGCGAGCCGGCCAACTTCCTCGATATCGGCGGCTCCTCGAATCCCGACAAGGTGGTGGCGGCGCTGGAGATCATCACCTCGGATCCGGGCGTGAAGGTGATCCTCTTCAACATCTTCGGGGGGATCACGCGCTGCGACGACGTGGCGCGGGGCATCGTGGAGGCGGTGGGGCGGCTGGACTTCGGCATCCCCCTGGTCATTCGCCTCACGGGCACCAACGAGGAACTCGCGCGCGAGATTCTGGCGGATGCCGGGCTGGCCGCGGTCGCCTCCATGGACGAGGTGGTCCAGGAGGCCGTACGGCTGGCCGGATGACACCGAAACCGAAAGGAGACCTGGTCCAGGACCATGTCGATCTACGTTGACGAAACCACCCGGGTGATCGTTCAGGGGATCACGGGGCGAGACGGCTCGTTTCACACACGCCAGATGATGGCGTACGGCACCCGCGTCGTGGCGGGGGTGACTCCGGGGAAGGGTGGACGTTCGTTCGCCGGTCCCGACGGCGAAGAGGTGCCGGTCTACGAAACCGTCGCCGACGCCGTGGCCGAGACCGGAGCGAACGCATCGGTGATCTACGTGCCGCCCGCGTTCGCCGGCGGCGCGATCATGGAAGCCGCGGATGCCGGGCTGGGGTTCATCGTCTGTGTGACCGAAGGCATACCGGTTCTGGACATGACCCGGGCCCATGCGCTGGCGCGAGACCGCGGCTGCCGGGTGCTGGGCCCCAACTGCCCGGGAATCATATGTCCGGAGAAGACCACGCTGGGGATCATCCCGGGGAGCATCGTGACCCCGGGGCCGGTGGGGCTGATCTCGAGGTCGGGTACGCTCACCTACGAGGCCGTGCATCATCTCACGCGGGACGGACTGGGGCAGACCACGTGCGTGGGCATCGGCGGAGATCCCCTGATCGGAACCAGCTTCGTCGACTGCCTGGCGGCCTTCGCCGAAGACCCCGACACCGAGGCTGTGGTAATGATCGGTGAGATCGGGGGCACCGCCGAGCAGGAGGCCGCTGCGTGGGTCAGCGCGAATCTGGACATCCCGGTTGTCGGTTTCATCGCGGGACGGACCGCGCCTCCCGGGACGCGCATGGGCCACGCGGGTGCTATCATTAGCGGGTCGTCGGGAACCGCCGCCGAAAAGACCAAGGCCTTCGAGGACAATGGAATCAAGGTCGCCAAACGCCCCGTGGAGATCTCTGCTCTGGTCCGGGAGTCGCTGGGCAGGTAGGCATCCGCGGCGCGGTACCACCTGGGGGGCCGCATGAGCACCGTAAAGCTCGGGCAGTTGCTCGCCGACCCCGGAGTCGCCGGCGGGACAGTCGCCGACCCCTGGGAGTGCCTCACGACCGGGGCTGTGGACCTGCCCGACCGCCATGCCGCCACCTCGGCCGCCCTCATGGTCTCCGGCGCGGGAGTGCGACCCAACCGCACCACCCTCACGGCCCGCGTCGACCTCATGAACCTCGGTGTCGACGCGGGCGATCCGGGCCTCATCTTCCTCCTCAGCCCGATCGGCGGCGCCCGGAACGCCGACTACCGGGGCACATGGGTGGTCTGGGGACTACCTCGTCCGTCGGTCAACCTCTTCCTGGGGCCGGCGCTGAAGGGACTCGCCTTCGTGATCGGGGAAACTCTCCGACCTGAGACGGCACTTCAGATAATTGAATCCAAACGATTTACCGACATTGATATAGAGGTCGATGTAACGGTCGGTCATGTGCTCCAGCCGCTCGTCTACCGCGTCTACCCGGACGCGCCCGTGCACGAAGTCCAGTACCTCATGCTGCGACGGGGGCTCGCCACAATTCCGGTTGTGGGCAAGGACCACGAGATGCTGGGAGTGATCGCAGTCAGCGACGTGCTCTCGCACATTCTGCCGGGGAGCGAGGGTAGCGTGGAACGGCGCTCGCTGGTGGCGCGTGACATCATGAAGCGGGCGGTGCTGTGCGTCTCCGAGAGCGAGAGTCTGGTGGAGGCGAGCCGTTCCATGATCGCCCGGCAGGTGTCCCGGCTCCCGGTCGTGCGGGAGGGCCGCCTGGAGGGGTTCCTCGACCGGGGCGTGGTGCTGCGCGCGTTCGCGGACACGCTGGTGATTCCGTCAAGGGCGCAGCCTTCCGGTTGACCCGCTGCCTCCCGGTTGACTGGCTACCCCGGTTGACTGACGGTGCATCTTTCTATTCCGTTACCCCGTCGATTCCCGTTTCCTCCCTGACTGCCTTCACCACGATCAACGCATGAACCAGACTCTGGCCATCATCAAGCCGGACGCGACCGCAAGCGGCGCGGCCGGAAAGATCATTGCGCACCTCGAATCCGCCGGGTTCCGCGTGCGCGCACTCCGCATGCTCACGATGTCGTCCGCTCAGGCCCGCTCGTTCTACGACGTGCACCGGGACCGTCCCTTCTTCGAATCGCTCGTCGCCTTCATGACGTCGGGACCGTGCATTCCCATCGCGCTGGAGGCGCCGGACGCCGTCGGCGAGCTGCGCCGGGCGATCGGCGCCACGGACCCCGCGGAAGCTGCCGCAGGGACCGTGCGTCGGCTGTACGCCGAATCGAAGGAGCGCAATGCGATCCACGGATCGGATTCGGACGACAATGCCCGCCGCGAGATCGGATTCTTCTTCGCCGAGTCGGAGCTATTGCGGTAGCGGCATCTGTTTCGGTATTATAGGAGTCTATGGTGCAGATAGATCTGCTGCGCTTGCGGCAGCGCCGCACGCTCACCCTGGCAGGATCGATCGGTCCTGATTCCGAACTTTGGGCCGGCTCCGGACTGAAGTTCGCGGATGCGGTCGAGATCAGGGGAACCGCGGCGCTGGCGGCTGGTGGCGGGGTCGTCGTGCAGGGCTCCTGGCGGGCACCGCTCGTCTATGAGTGCGGGCGCTGCCTCGACGACCTGCAAGTTGCGGTGGAGCGGTCGCTTACGCTGTTGTTCGTGCCGGACGGCAGCTGGGAGACCCCGGACCCGGACGTGCGCGTCATCGACGGCCGGGAGACGGTGCTGGACCTGCAGGATGCGATCCGGGAAGAGATCGTGCTGGAAGCACCGCGGTACTACACCGCCGGTGAAGAAGACGGGCGCTGCACCCGGTGCGGCTCCCCGGTACAGGAATTCAGGAGCGAGCCGCACGGGGCCGACAGCAACATGGATCCGCGCTGGGCGGCGCTGAAAGCTCTGCAAACAGACCAGGAAGAGAACGATGGCGGTTCCCAAGAAACGGGTTTCCAAGCAGCGGAAGCGGAAGCGCCGCACCCACGATAAGCTCGCCGAGCCAACGCTCGGAACCTGCTCCCGAACCGGAGACCCCCAGTTGCGCCACCGGGTCTGTCCCACTTCGGGGATGTACAGAGGCCGGCAGATCTACGAAGTAGAGGACGAGTAGCCGGCGTCCGCCCAGGTATGGCGCGGATTTGTCGACGGGCTCCCAGGGAATAGTGCCGATGCGGATCGCACTGGACGCAATGGGAACGGACCAGGCTCCGGACAGCGAGGTCGCCGGTGCCGTGGCCGCCGTCGAGGAGGACCCCGGTCTGAACATCCTGCTCGTCGGGGACCAGTCCCTGATTAACGGCCGGCTCGAGCGGTTTCCCGGACGGGACCGGATCACCGTCGTCCACACGCCGGACCGCATCGCTCCCGACGAATCGCCGATCTCCGCGTTGCGGCGGGCCCCGCGCTCCTCGATCAGCCTGGGCCTCGATCTTCAGAAGGCGGGGGAGGCGGACGCCTTCGTTTCCGCGGGTTCGACGGGGGCGGTGATGGCGGCTTCCCAGCTCGGACTGCGCGCCCTCAAGGGCGTCGACCGCCCGACCCTGGGTACCCCTTTTCCGACCGCGCGGGGGACCACGCTGGTGGTGGATTCCGGTGCCAACGTCGACTGCAAACCGCAGCAGCTCGTGCAGTTCGCCCGGCTGGGCGCGATCTACATGCACGACGTGGCGGGAATCGAGCGCCCGGCCGTCGGGCTCCTGAACGTCGGCTCCGAGCCGCTGAAGGGAACGGAGGCGGTGCAGGCCGCGCACAGCCTGCTCGCCGCGAGCGACCTCAACTTCATCGGCAACGTGGAGGGGCGTGACATCATCCCCCATAGTTGCGACGTGCTGGTCTGTGACGGCTTCATCGGCAATATCCTCCTCAAGTTCTACGAGTCGACCGCCTCCTTCGTGACGGACGCGGTGCGCGCCCGGCTGGAGGAGGATTGCCTTGACCCCGGGCTGGATGAACTGTTTCGTGGATTCGACTACGCCGAGTACGGAGGCGTCCCGCTGCTGGGCGTGAACGGCGTCACGATCGTCTGCCACGGCGCGTCGTCGCCCAAGGCGATCAAGGAGGCCGTCGGCGTGGCGAAGCGGGCCGTCGACAGCGGCATGGTTTCACACATGGCCCGTGATCTCGCGGCCGGACAGGTTGGCAACGGATGACGACACGAAAGCCACTGGCAAGCATCTCGGCGACCGCCCGGTTCCTGCCGGACAATGTGCTGACCAACGCCGATCTCGAGCGCATGGTGGACACGAGCGACGCGTGGATCCGGGAGCGCACGGGTATTCTGGAGCGGCGGATCGCGCCGCCGGAGATGGGCGTGGTCGAGATGGGAAAACGCGCCGCGCAGCGGGCCCTGAAGAAGGCCGGGCTGACACCGGACGATGTCGATGTCCTGATCGTCACCACCGCGACCCCCGACCGGCTGCTTCCGGCCACCGCCTGCGAGATCCAGGCCGCCATCGGTGCCTCGCGGGGCTGCTACGCCTATGATCTGCAGGCAGCCTGCACGGGCTTTCTGTATGCGCTCTCCGCCGCGGAGGGGCACATCGCGGCCGGGCAGGCCGAGACCGTCCTCCTGGTGGCGACCGAGAAGATGTCGGTAATCACCAACTGGGAGGACCGTTCGTCGTGCATCCTCTTCGGCGACGGCGCGGGCGCGGTGGTGGTACAGCCCTCACGCAACGGGGAAGGGATGCTGTCCAGCCACCATAGCTCCAACGGGGACCTCGCACCGCTCCTCATCCGCCGCGCGGGCGGCGGGGCGCTGCCCCTGACCCCGGAACGGCTCCACAACCAGGAGCACATGATGGAGATGTCCGGCCCGGAGATCTTCAAGGCGGCGGTCAAGTCCATGGCCGGCGCCGGCAGGAAGGTGATGAAGGACGCCGGAGTCACGGCGGACGACATCGACATCCTGGTTCCGCACCAGGCCAACATCCGGATCATCGAGTCCACTGCCAGGTACGCGCGCATCCCGATGGACAGGGTGTTCGTCAACCTGCAGCACTACGGGAACATCTCCTCGGCAACCATCCCCGTGGGCCTGGACGAGGCCATCGAGGGGGGGCGCATCGGGCCTGGCTCGGTGGTGCTCATGACCGCGTTCGGCGCCGGGCTCACCTGGGGCGCCACGCTCGTTCGCTGGTAGGACCGGCGGATCGGACCGGCAGGCGGCACACGCGGAGATGAACCCGTGAAACAGGGACTGCTGTTCCCGGGACAGGGGTCGCAGCACGTGGGAATGGGGCGCGGTCTGGCCGAGCGCTTCCCCGTGGCCCGGGAGACCTTCGAGGAGGCGGACGACACGCTGGGACTGTCGCTGTCGGGTATCGCGTGGGAGGGGCCCGCGGAGGCGCTCACCGCGACGGAGAACGCCCAGCCCGCGCTCTACGTTCACTCGCTCGCCACCTACCGGGTGGTCCGGGAGCGGCTTGGGCCGGTCGCGGCGGCGGCGGGGCACTCCCTGGGCGAGCTCTCCGCCCACGGCGCCGCCGGCACCTGGTCCTTCGCCGACGGGTTGCGCGCGGTGAGGCTGCGCGGCGAGCTCATGGCGCAAGCCGGGGACTCCGCGCCCGGCACGATGGCCGCCGTGCTCGGCCTGGCGGAGAGCGCGATCGCCGAACTGTGCGAAGGGGCGGCCGCCGCCGGTATGACCGTGGTGCCCGCGAACCTCAACGCGCCGGGCCAGGTGGTCGTGAGCGGCGAACTCCGGGCCATCGAATGGATATCGTCCGAGGCGAAGAAGATGGGGGCAAAGCGGGTGGTGCCGCTTGTGGTTTCGGCGGCATTCCATTCGCCGCTCATGGGGCCGGCCGCGGAGGTCTTCCGCGAGGCGCTGGAGTGCACGACCTTTCATCGCCCGGCGTTTCCGGTTGTTTCAAACGTCACGGCAGAGCCGGCGGAGGAGCCCGGGCGCATCCGGGAGCTGCTCGTGCGCCAGCTCACCGCGCCGGTCCGCTGGATCGAGTGCGTCGGCCGGATGCGCGCCCTGGGCGTGGAACGCTTCGCCGAATTGGGGCCGGGGCGGGTCCTTGCGGGCCTCAACCGCAGGAATGCGAAGGGCGTGCCGACGGTCTCGCTCGGCACACCCGAGTCGATCGATCAGATGGAGTCAGCGAAATGACGAAAACCGGAGAGTTCGCCGGTGCGGTGGCGGTCGTGACCGGCGGATCGCGGGGCATCGGCCTGGCCGTGTCCGCCGAGCTGGCGCGGGCCGGAGCGAAGGTGGCCGTGCTCGCCCTCGACGCTGAGCGGGCAGCAGCCGCCGCCAACTCTCTCGAAGGCGAGGGGCACGTCGCACACTCCTGCGACGTCGCCGATTCGGCCGCGTGCAGATCAGCCGTGCGCATGGTCGAGAAGTCGGTGGGGCCGATCTCCATCCTGGTCAACAACGCGGGCGTCACCCGAGACAACATCCTGGTCAGGATGCGCGACGAGGAGTGGGCGCAGGTCGTGTCCACCAACCTTGGCGGCGCCTTCAACATGACCCGCGCCGTCGCCCGCGGGATGATGAAGCGCCGCGCCGGATCCATCATCAACATCTCCTCGGTGATCGGTCTGATCGGCAACGCAGGTCAGGCCAACTACGCGGCTTCAAAGGCCGGGCTGCACGGGCTGACCCGGTCGGTCGCCCGTGAACTGGCGTCGCGCAATGTTCGCTGCAATGCGGTCGCTCCGGGGTTCATCAGGACCGACATGACCGCAGCGCTTGGCGAGGCTGCGGCGGCGGAACTGAGGCAGCGGATCCCGCTGGACCGGCTCGGTGAACCCGAAGACGTGGCGGAGGTCGTGCGGTTTCTGGCCGGACCGGAGGCGCGTTATATTACCGGCCAGGTCATTGCGGTCGACGGGGGCATGGCGATGTAGGGGAGGCCGGGCCCACCCGGAGACCGGAACCGGCAAAACGGAAAAGACACACCAGAAGCACCACACCCACGGAGAAAGCAAGCATGTCCGACACCGCGAAAGCGAGGGTCAGGGAAATCATCATCGACGAGCTCGGCGTGGAAGCCGATAAGGTCACCTCGGACGCATCGTTCGTCGACGACCTGGGGGCGGACTCTCTCGATACCGTAGAACTCATCATGGCATTCGAGGAAGAATTCGAAATCGACATCCCCGACGAGGACGCCGAGAAGATGCGTACCGTCGGCGACGCGGTCGCCTACATCGAGCGGCAAGCGGAATCCTGACGCACCCGTGAGCGAGAGGCGGAGGGTCGCCATCACCGGAATGGGGATGGTGACACCGGTCGGGCACGATGTGCAGTCGAGTTGGGATGCGCTTCTTGCCGGGACATCGGGCGGGGGTGCCATCACGCTCTTCGACACCGGGGAGTTCAGCACCCGCATCGCCTGCGAGGTGAAGGGTTTCGATCCCCTGACCTGGATGGGGCGCAAGGAGGCGCGCCGGTGCGACCGCTTTGCCCAGTTCGGCGTGGCCGCGGCAGTGCAGGCCATGGAGTCTGCCGGACTCTCGGGTCCGCCGCCCGGCTGTGATCCGAACGCCTTCGGGGTCCTGATCGGGAGCGGCATCGGCGGGATCGCCACGCTGCAGAAGAACTGCCGCACACTCTTCGACCGTGGCCCGCGCCGGGTCAGTCCCTTCCTGATCCCCATGCTGATTCCGGACATCGTCTCGGGACTGGTCTCGATCCGGTACGGTCTGCGCGGACCCAACTACGCCACCGTATCCGCCTGCGCATCGAGTGCGCACGCGATCGGCGACGCGGTCCGCTACATCCGGGAGGGGCAGGCCGAACTGATGGTCGCGGGCGGCAGCGAGGCCGCGGTCGTGCCGATCTCGGTCGCCGGGTTCGGGGCGATGAAGGCGCTCTCGACGCGCAACGACGACCCCGAGGGCGCCAGCCGCCCCTTCGATGCCACGCGCGACGGCTTTGTGATCGGCGAGGGCGCCGGCTGCCTGGTGCTGGAAGAGTTGGAGCGCGCCCGCGCAAGGGGCGCCGAAGTCCTCGGCGAGGTGGTGGGCTACGGCCCCACCGGCGACGCCTACCACATGACCGCGCCGCTCCCGGGCGGGGAGGGGGCCCTCAGCGCCATGCGCATCGCGCTGGAGGACGCCGGCCTCGGCCCGGACGACGTGGACTACATCAACGCCCACGGTACCTCCACGCCGCTGAACGACCGCGCCGAGACCGGTGCGATCAAGGCGCTGCTCGGTGCGCGCGCCTACGACATCGTGGTCGGATCGACCAAGTCGATGACCGGCCACCTCCTCGGCGCCGCCGGCGCGGTCGAGGGGATCGTCTGCGTGCTCGCGTGCCGCACGGGAATGATCCCGCCCACCATCAACTTCTCCACCCCGGACGACGACTGCGACCTGGATTACGCGCACGACGGACCGAGCGAGCGCCCGGTCACCGTCGCCCTGACCAATTCCTTCGGCTTCGGGGGCCACAACGTCTGCCTGACGATCAGGAAGTACGAGGAGTAGGCATGACGGGGGACGCAACGGGCTCGTAGTTGGACGCCGGGGCCGCCTTCCGCGTCGGGATCGGGTACGATTCCCACCGGTTCGACCCCGATCGCCCCATGGTGCTCGGCGGCGTGCACTTCCCGGATGCCCCCGGGCTTCGCGGCTTCTCGGATGCGGACGCCGTCGCGCATGCGGTGATCGACGCGCTGCTCGGGGCCGCTTGCCTCGGCGACATCGGCACGCACTTCCCGCCGGGCGAGGAAGCGTGGCGCGACGCCGACTCGATGGAGCTGCTGTCGCGCGCGGTGGCGCTGCTGGGCGGGGAGGGGTGGCGGGTGGGGAACGTGGACGTGACGGTGATCTGCGAGCGGCCCCGGATCGGACCCCGCGCCGCCGAGATGCGCGCCGCGCTGGCGGGGCGGCTGGGGGTGGGGGCGGAGGCCGTGTCGGTAAAGGGCAAGAGCAACGAGGGGATGGGGTGGATCGGGCGGGGCGAGGGGATCGCGGTGTGCGCGGTCGCGGCGCTGATGGGGGGCGGCTGACCGGCCGCTGGGCTGAGTCGTGGACGAGGCGCTCGCGCTGCTGACGGAACTGCCGCCCCCCGTGGTCTACGCGGTTCTGGCGGCCGGGGCGGTGGTGGAGAACATCGTTCCGGCGATTCCGGCCGACACCTTCATCGTGGTCGGGGGGTTCGTCGCGGGGCTGGGGACGTTGAGCGTGGGCGGGGTCTTCGCCGTCGTGTGGTTCTTCAACGTGGCCGGGGCGGTCGCCGTCTACGCGCTGGGAAGGCGCTACGGGCGGGAGTTCTTTCGCACGGGTCGGGGGCGGAAACTGATTCCGGACGGGCAGTGGGACCGGCTCGAGGCGGTCTACCGGCGGGGGGGGGGGGGGGGCGTCTTCGCGGGGCGGGTCTTTCCCCGGGTTCGGGCCCTGGTGGCGGGCCTCGCGGGCGGGGCAG
>JAPOOQ010000006.1 GCA_026713345.1 Gemmatimonadota bacterium
CCACCAGGGGGCGCCCAGTCCGGTGAAGGCGGGGACCAGATGGACGCCGGCGTTGCCGGACAGGGAGCGGGCCATCTCTTCGCTCTCGGCGGCATCCTCGAGCAGCCCGAGTCCGTCCCGCAGCCACTGGATCGCCGCCCCCGCGATGAAGATCGACCCCTCCAGGGCGAATGCGGGGCCGCCGGTGGCGTTGCAGGCCGCGGTCGTGAGCAGGCCGTGGTCGGATGCGACTCGTTCGGTTCCGGTGTTGAAGAGCAGGAACGCGCCGGTCCCGTAGGTGCACTTGCCCGTGCCGGCTTCCCAGCAACCCTGGCCGTAGAGGGCCGCCTGCTGATCGCCGGCCACCCCGGCAATGGGGATGTCGGCACCCAGCACGTCGCCGCGCGCGACCCCGAAGTCCCCCGAACTCGGGCGGACCTGCGGCAGGATGCGCCGCGGCACCCCCATGATCGAGAGGAGTTCCTCGTTCCAGCCGCCCTCATCCAGATCGTAGAGGAGGGTTCGCGACGCATTGGTGGGATCGGTGGCGTGGACCCGCCCGCCCGTGAGGCACGCGATCAGCCAGCTGTCGATGGTGCCGGCCGCGAGCTCGCCCGCCTCGGCCCGCGCAGCCAGCTCCGGGTTGTTGTCGAAGAGCCAGCGCAGCTTGGTGCCCGAGAAGTAGGGGTCGAGGAGCAGCCCCGTGCGGCGCCGGACCATCTCCTCGTGGCCCGCCTCCCGGAGCCGGCGGCAGAGTCCGGTGGTGCGCCGATCCTGCCACACGATCGCGCGGTGCAGGGGCCGGAGCGTGGCTGGATCCCACACCACGACCGTCTCGCGCTGGTTGGTCACGCCCAGTGCCGCGACTTCGGTCCCCGCGGCGGCGAGCGCCTCCTGTGCGACCCGGACGGTCACGGCCCGGATCTCCTCCGCGTCGTGCTCCACCCACCCCGGTTGCGGAAAGTGCTGCGTGAATTCGGAGTACGCACGGCTAAGCACCCTGCCGTCGGCCGAGATGACAAGTGCGGCCGACCCCGTGGTGCCCTGGTCGATGGCGAGCACCGCCCCCGCGCTCATCGCCGTGCGGCTCCGGTGCGAATTGCACCCCGCCGTCGCATTTTGCGACATCTCCCGGCGCTCATCGCTCCACCACTCCGTCCCCCGGCCTGTACTCCAGTCCCAGTTCGGGCAGCAGCGTCACGAATGCGGCCACCGACAGCCCCACCACGGTGAAGTAGTCGCCTTCGATCTCCTTCACGAGAGCGGAGCCGCAGCCCTGAATCCCGTATGCGCCGGCCTTGTCCAGGGGTTCCCCCGTTTCCACGTAGCGTTCGATGAGGTCGGGTCCGAGATCGTGGAAGACCACCCGGGCCAGGGCGACGCGCGACCGCGTCCTCTTCCCTCGGGTCAATGCCAGACCAGAGTAGACCGTGTGCGCCTTTCCGGACAATGTCGCGAGCATGGCGGCCGCGTCCACCGGGTCGGCCGGCTTCTCCAGAACACGCCCGCCGAAGACGACCACCGTGTCGCCCGCCACGGTCAGCGTGCCCGGGTCGGCGTGCTTCGCCGCAACCGCCTTCTCGCGCGACAGCCTCTCCACGTACCGGCGGGGAGATTCCTCGGGACCCCTGCGCTCCTCCACCCCGGCCGGAGCAACCGTGCACGAAATCCCCAGCATGGCCAGAACTTCGGCGCGCCGTGGCGAGGCCGACGCGAGCACCACAGGGACGTTCACGCCGCCTCTACCGCTCGATCACCAGCGTTACCGGGCCGTCGTTGACCAGCGCGACCTCCATCGCAGCCCCGAAGCGACCACTTTGTACGGCGCCCGGCAGAAGGTCGCGCAGCGCCGCCAGGAAACTCTCGTACAGGGGGACTGCGGCTTCCGGCCGGGCCGCGCGGATGAAGGAGGGCCGGCGCCCCTTTGTAGCGTCGCCGTACAAAGTGAACTGGGAGACCGCCAGCACCTCGCCGGAAACGTCGAGAACCGACCGGTTCATGCGCCCGGCCGCGTCGTTGAAGATGCGCAGGCGCACCACCTTGTCGGCCATCCAGCGGGCCCTGTCCGCGTCGTCGCCCGCGGTGAATCCCACCAGGACCAGCAGCCCCGGCCCGATCGCGCCGAGGGCCTCCCCATCCGCGGTAACGGAGGCCTCCCGGACACGCTGCACGACGACCCTCATGCGCCGCTCACTCCACCGTCACTGATTTGGCGAGGTTGCGCGGCTGGTCCACGTCGCAGCCACGCATCACCGCCATGTGATAGGCGAGAAGCTGAAGGGGGACGGTCGCGAGCACCGGCATGAGCACGGGCACGGTGGACGGAACCACGATCACATCGTCCACCCGGTCCGCCACCTCCGCTTCCTCGTCGTTGACGACCGCGATCACCCGGCCGCGACGGGCCCGCACCTCCTCGATGTTGGAGAGGGTCTTGGCGTACACGCCGTCGCGGGGCGCCAGGACGACCACCGGCATGTTCTCGTCGATGAGCGCGATCGGGCCGTGCTTCATCTCCGCTGCAGGGTAACCTTCTGCGTGAATGTAACTTACCTCCTTCAACTTCAGAGCTCCCTCGAGGGCTACCGGGAACTGGTAGCCGCGGCCGAGGTAGAGGAAGTTCGGCGCATCCCTGTAGGTGTGGGCCAGCTTCCTGACGTGCTCGTCCACCTTCAGGACCTCCTCCACCTGCTCCGGCAGCCTGGTGAGCGCCCGAACCAGCTTCCGCCCCTCGAGGATCGACATGTTCCGGCGCCGGGCGAGGTAGAGGGCGAACAGGGCGAGCGCCACGACCTGACTGGAAAACGCCTTGGTGGAAGCCACCCCGATCTCCGGCCCCGCGTGCAGGTAGACGCCGAAATCGGTCTCGGCCGCGATGGTGGAACCGACCACGTTGACGATCCCCATGATCGGGCAGCCCCGCCGCTTTGCCTCCCTGAGCGCGGCCAGGGTGTCGGCGGTTTCCCCGGACTGGCTGATTCCCATGACCAGGGTGGTCGGGGCCAGCACCGCGTTGCGGTAGCGGAACTCCGACGCATACTCGACCGTCACGGGGATCCTGGCCATCTCCTCGATCATGCGCGCGCCGATCAGTCCTGCGTGCCAGCTCGTCCCGCAGGCGGTGATGACGATCCGGTCGACCTCCAGCAACTCCAGGTCCGACATCGTGATTCCGCCCAGCCGCGCGGTGCCCTCCTCTTCGAGCAGCCGTCCCCGCATCACATCCCGCAGCGATGAGGGCTGTTCGCGGATCTCCTTGTACATGTAGTGGTCGTACCCACCCTTGCCGATCGTCTCCGCGTCCCAGGTGACGATGTGGGAGCCGCGGCTGACCGCGCGTCTGGCCGGATCGAAGGTGCGGTAGCCGTCGCGGCTCAGAACCGCGGAATCGCCGTCGCTCAGCCTCACGACCTTCTGGGTGTGCGCGACGACCGCCGCCGCGTCGGAGGCCACGAGGTACTCGTCATTCCCGCCGATGCCGAGCAGGATCGGGCTGCCGTTCCGGGCCACGACGATCTTGCCGGGATCACGCTCGCTGACGACGGCAATCCCATACGTCCCTTCGATCCTCGCCAGCGCGCCGGCCACGGCGTCCTCGAGACTGTCGCAGTCGCGAAAGGCGAGGTCGATGAGGTGGACGAGCACCTCCGTGTCGGTGTCGCTGCGGAATTGGTAGCCCAAGTCGCGGAGGCGGGGCCGCTGCCGGGCCGCGCTCTCGATGATCCCGTTGTGGACGAGGGCGATGTCGCCGGAGGGCGAGACGTGCGGATGGGCGTTCGCCTGGTTCGGGACGCCGTGGGTCGCCCAGCGGGTGTGCGCGATCCCGCAACTGCCCTGCGGGAAGTTGCCGTTGAGCGCGTCTTCCAGCCCGGCGATCTTTCCCGGGCGCTTCTCCACCGCCAGGCTCCCGTCGGCGCTCACGATGGCCAGCCCGGCCGAATCGTACCCCCGGTACTCCAGGCGCTTGAGCCCCTCCATCAGGATCGGGCCGGCCGGACGCGGGCCGATGTAGCCGATGATGCCGCACATCAGCCGGTCGCCTTGCCCGTCGGCCCGCGAGCTTGCGGCCGCTGGCGCCCCACGTCCCTGCTGCAGGCCTCCAGCACCCGGCGAGCCCGGTCGACCAGCGAGCGTGCCGCCGCGGGTCTCGGCGCCTCGGCAATCAGGCGTACTACCGGCTCGGTGCCCGAAGGACGCACATGCAACCACGCGCGCTCCGCAGGCCACTCGATCCGCAGCCCGTCGGAATCGTCTTGTCGGCCCGCAGGCAGCTCTCCAGCGAGAGCCACGTACGCGGCATCGAGCGCCTCCCGGGGGAACGCGACCTTCTCCTTCACGATCGCGTAGGACGGAAGCGCGGCGACACGCTCCGACAGCGGGACGTCGGGTTCGTCCGTCAGGTACTGGAGCAGCAGAGCCGCCCCCGCTGGCGCGTCCCGAGTGTGGTGCAGCGCGGGAACGATCACCCCCCCGTTGCCCTCCCCCCCCACCGCCGCCCCCTCGGCGACCATCCTCACCACCACGTTGATCTCGCCCACCGGCGCCCTTACCAGACGGCACCCGTGCCGGCGCGCCACATCCTC
>JAPOOQ010000007.1 GCA_026713345.1 Gemmatimonadota bacterium
AACTCCACCGCCCATGCACTCACGTCGGGGATCGCCTCCCACGTCGCCCCCATGTCATCGCTGAACGCGGCCCCGGTCGGCGCCACGGCCACCACCACCCGGTACCACGTGCGGCCCCCCACGGCGCTACCGTACACCGACCCCTCGAGCGGCGCGGCCGCGGCCACCGTCCAGCTTGCACCCCCGTCCGCACTCACCGCCGCATTTCGCTCCACGACAGCCTCGCGCGAACCCAGATCGCCGCCGAGCGCCATCACGGGCCACCCCCCGTCCACCGCCAGCGTGAAGATCCCCGCCATGTCGCCCCTCGCCATCGGCACCTCGGTCGCGCTCCAGCTCGCGCCGTAGTCGTTCGTCGCCAGGATGCGGGCCGAGCCGCCGGCTCCGGTGCCGATCCAGCCATGGCCGCCCGCGCCGGTCCGCGCGCAGGTGCCGCTCGCCGCGAAGCCGCCCTCGCCCTCGTTGCCGGCCGGTAGCGCGCCGGCCGCGACGCGGGTCCAGCTGCGCCCTCCGTCACCCGTCACCAGCACATACGGCGACCCGTCGAAGGTGTCCCCGAAGGCGAAGCCGCGGTCCCCGTCCCAGAAGTCGAGGCAGTCCATGAACCCGGCAGGCTCGTCCATGAGGAACGCGAGCGACCACGTCTCGCCTGCATCGGCTGTGCGGTAGATCCGCGACGCAGGGCCTTCGCCCGATGTGAGCGCGACCGCCACCCGCGACGAGAAGGCGTGGACGTCCCGGAACTGGAGCGAATCACCGCCGGGAGCCGCGACGCGGTCCCAACTCGACCCGCCATCCATCGTCCTCAGGATCACCCCGCCGTGTCCGCCGACCCAGACCGTCTCTTCGGACACCGGGCTGATCGCCTGCAGCACATCGGTCGTCCCGCTGGACTGCTCGGTGACGGTCGGCCGCAGCGCCGGGGCCATCCCACGCGGCCGCTCCCCGGGCGCACGCACCTCCAGCGTCACCGCGCCCACCGCCTCCGCCCCCCGCCGCCGGTACACCTCGCGCGCCTCCTCGAACTGTGCGTACACATGCTCCTGCTCCCGCTCCGACCGCCACCCGGGCCACTCGTCCGCCATCTCCTGCAGCCTGTCGATCCAGCGCAGCGCGTACTCGGCCGCCCCGGCGCTGCGCACCGGCCGGCCCGCCACCGTCACCCACACCGGATTCGTCGCGGCCTGGGGGTACGAGGTGTCGAGCGGCCAGCGGTCCCCCGGCAGCCCCGTCACCCGCAGGTGGATCCACGCGCTCCCCGCCAGCGCGATGCTGTCATCGATCTCCAGCGACTTGCGGTCGCCGTCGAAGCTGTAGGTGCGCACGACCTCGCCGTTCACCACCAGCTCCGCCATCTCCATCTCCACGATCCCCCACACGCGCCCGCTCACACGCACCTCGCCCGGCGCGTCCAGCGCAAGGTCCCCACCCGGCCCGCGACCCTCCACCGCGAACTCCACGAGCGGTCCCGAACTCATATACGCGCGCCCGTCCCGCAGTCCCTGGAACCACCCCTCCATCGTCAGCCGGCCGTCCGGCGTCCGCACATACGTCCGCATCGACCCCACCAGCGGCGTCGCGTGCAGGCTCGAGATCGCGTCCTCTCCGCCGACGAGCGCGGCCCGGATCCCGTTGCTCCACACCGCGTACAGCGGCGGCCATCCGTCCTGCGGCGTCGACCACTCCACCGCGTCCGCCGCGCCCAGCGCCGCGTCGACGATGAACCCCTTCGCGCCCCCCAGATTTCCCTCCAATGGATCCCCATTGTAAAACGAGTGTACATATCCGGTCGTGGCTCCCTGGGCCTTGGCCTTGAGGAGCATGTCGGTGTTGCTGGGATAGAGGCTCTCGATCGCGGTGTCCTCGTATCCCATGGCATAGGGGGCGATGAGGTGGTCGCGGTGGCCGAACATGAAGACGTGTCCGTAGAAGGGCGGACGGTACTCCTGCCCGACGACGAGCACGCGGTCCGGTTCGGAGAGTGGATGCGGGCCTCCCCCGGGGATCCAGAACTGGTGATCGAGGATGCGGTTGTCCTTGTTGGCGACCTGCTCGTTGACGATGTCCTGGTCCTCGGCGTCGGACATCATCATCAGGTTGGGGAGGCTGTTGCGGAGGTTGCCGGCGTAGTTCATGTGCAAATGGGTGGAGCCGGAGAACCAGCCCTGGTCGGAGACGTCCGAGATCTCTTCGAGGGTGATGGTGAGTGTGGTGGTCTCACCGGCCCGCACCTCCGCCTGCACCGTCTGCGGGACGGTCTCGAAGCCGCGCACCACGGTCATTTCGGCCGAGCCGGCCGGCAGCTCGACGGTGAACGACCCGGGATGGTGGAAGATCCGGTCGCCGGCACGGCTCACCCGGGCATAGGCGTCGGCGGGCGCGTAGGACCTGGCATCGGAAGCGGTGAGGTGGATGCGGCTGGCCAGGAGCGCTCCGTCGGCGTCGGCCGTCCGGACCGAGAGCGTGCCGGTGGGGCGGGCCCAGTGCCGTTCGGTGATGTCGACGCGCCGGAGGCTGCCGCCGTTGGCATCGAGGAGGTATAGTTGCGGCAGCCCGCCGTCGTTGGCGACAAACGCGATCCGTTCGGCGTCGGGGGACCAGCGCGGGTGGAAGGCGTCGAAGTCGAAGAAGGTCATCTTGTACGGCTCGCCGCCGGTGGTGGGCTGGATGTACAGGTTCTGGAACTGGTCCGCCGCGCCCGCGGTCGAGGAGTACACGAAGCGGCGGCCGTCGTACGAGACGTGCGGCTGGGTGCGGTAGAGGGTCTGCTCGGCGAGGACGGCCCGCCGTTCCTCGATGCCGGCGGCCCGCGCCGGGACGCGGTACACATTGCCGCTCCCGAGGGCGACATCGCGGTTCGACACGATCAGAAGTTCATCGCCGCTCGGAAGCCACGCCGGCGAGATGTGCATGTCCCAAGGGCCGAAGTAGAGGCGGTTGCGCCCGAAGGAGTTGTCGGAGGTGACCGCGATCTCCGGGCCGGCCCAGGCGCCGTTGGCGAAGGGGCGGATGTAGACGTTGAAGTAACCGCTGGGCGCCGTCGAGACGTACGCGATCCGGTCGCCGGAGGGGGAGAAACGGGGGTCGGTGTGGATGTGCGCGCCTTCGGTGAGGCGGTGGCGCTCGCCGGTGGCCGTGTTCATGACCTCGAGGTCGATGGTGCGGCCGCCGTCGTCGACGGTGTAGAGCAGCCACGCACCGTCCGGGGAGTAGTTGGGCGACGAATGGTAGCCGGGGCCGTACACGATCTCGTGGGCGTCGCCGGTCGCGATGTCAACCTCCCAGATCGATCCGCTCATCGCGACCGCGACGCGCTCGCCGCCGGGGTGCCAGGCCGGGTACCATGGCGACGAGGAGGGCGCAGGAGGGAAGTGAAAGTTGTGCATGTAGTTGCCGCCGTGCGCGGCGGCGGGGTAGGGGCGGCCGCCGGGCTGGGCGGTGAGGTGGTGGGGTGGGGCCAGGGCGGCGGCGGTGGCCAGGGCGGCCGCCGGGAGGACGAGGTGGATTCTCGACATGGTCGTGTTCTTGTGCAGGGGCGGTGGCCGCGCCGTGCGGGGTGGAACGCGGCCGTGCAGGGATCGTACCGCGAGGGGG
>JAPOOQ010000008.1 GCA_026713345.1 Gemmatimonadota bacterium
ATGCTGGCTGGTGTGCCTGGTGCCGCGTGGGGTTGTGGCGTGTCCGCCCGGGACCGGGGCGGGGGGGGCCCGCGGGGGGGGGGGGAGGGGGCAGGGGGGGGGGGGGGGGGGGGGGGGGGGGGGGGGGGGGGGGGGCCGCGCGGAAGGCGGGGCCGGCGTCGGCGCGGAGGGCTCGCAGGGCGATTCGCTGGAGGCGCGGGCGACGAAATGGTCGGATCGGTCACCGGGCGACCGTCTCTTTGCGGTGGTGGCGACGATGGGGCGGGGCGACGAGGACGCCGTGCGGCAGATCCTGGCCGCGCGGCCGGACTACGTGGGCGTGGTGGTGTCGCCGAAACGCATGCGCCAGGTGCGGGCGGTGCTGGAAGGCCTTGGGGTCGGCGCCGACGAGGTCGCCCGCGTGCACGGGCCCGCCGGGCTCGACATCGGGGCCGAGAGTCCCGAGGAGGTGGCCGTGAGCATCCTCGCGGAGATCGTGGCCGTGGGCGCGGGGAAGGGAGCCGCGACGGAGGCCCCGAATCCCGCAGGCGCACCTGCAACCACAACGGACCCGGTCTGCGGCATGACCGTCGCCGTGGACGGATCGCCGTCCTTCACCTACAAAGGCAAAACCCTGCACTTCTGCTGCCCCGGCTGTCGCGCGCGCTTCGAAGCCGATCCTGCGGCGTATGCATAGCTCCATGGGCCGGCGCCGCGGACTGCCGCGTCCGCGAGGTGCCCAATGAGGCCCGAAATCCGCGAACTGCAGGCCTCGATGCGCGAGCACGGCTACATTGCCGAACGCTCGATTGTCACCGCCGTGCACCTCGCCCGCTCGATGGAGAAGCCGCTGCTGATCGAGGGCGACGCGGGAGTCGGCAAGACAGAGGTCGCGAAGGTGATGGCGGGCATTCTCGGGGCGGAACTGATTCGGCTGCAGTGCTACGAGGGGCTCGACGTCAACACGGCGCTCTACGAGTGGAACTACCAGAAGCAGCTGCTGCGGCTGCGGATTGCGGCGGACGAGCGGAAGACCGGCGACGCCGATGGGGGGCCTGACGGCAGCCTCGAGGACATCATCTTCGGACGCCGCTACCTGCTCGAACGCCCCCTGCTGCGGGCGATCACCCGGTCGGATGCGCCGCCGGTGCTGCTGATCGACGAGATCGACCGCGCCGACGAGGGGTTCGAGGCGTTTCTGCTCGAGGTGCTCTCCGACTTCCAGGTCACGATCCCCGAGCTGGGGACGATCCGCGCTGCGCACCGTCCGGTGGTGATCCTGACCTCGAACCGGACCCGCGAGATCGGTGACGCGCTGCGGCGGCGCTGTCTCTATCTCTACATCGAGCACCCCCCGTTCGAGAAGGAGGTCGAGATCGTCCGCACCAGGGTGCCGGGGATTGCCGACCGGCTCGCCGCCGAGATCACCCACTTCGTGCAGGCGCTGCGCCGGCGCGCGCTGATGAAGCCGCCGGGTGTGGCCGAGACGCTGGACTGGGCGCACGCGCTGGTCACGCTGCACAGGGACGCGCTGGATGCCGAGACGGTCGCCGAGACGCTGGGGTGCCTGGTGAAGGACCGGCACGACATGCGGGAGCTGGAGGGGGCGGAGGTCGAGGCGCTGGTGGTGGCACAGAAACATGACTAACTTGGTTGACCAAGTTTTCTTTGGAGGAATTCGATGCAGGTCAATATCCATGAAGCCAAGACCCACCTGTCGCGCCTCATCAAGCGTGCCCTGGCGGGTGAGGAAGTCATAATCGCGAAGCGCCGAAAGCCACTGGTTCGGCTGGAAGTGATTGCAAGTGAAGACGAGGCCCCCAGGCTTGGCGCTGCCCGAGGCCTGGTCCTCCGGATGGACGACGACTTCGACGATCCGCTCCCCGAATTCGCGCCTTATGAGCCAGTGGATACGAGTGAGTGATCGTACTCGCCGACACGCACGCACTACTCTGGGCGATTGACACCCCGGAGAAACTGAGCGGCCGCGCGCGGGAGACCCTGACCGATCCCCGCAACCATATCTGGCTCAGCACCGTGAGTCTTTGGGAGATCGCCATCAAGATGAGCGCCGGACGGATCGCACTCGGTGCGGAATGGCGCGATCTCATTGAGTCGGGGAGACGCGCGCTCCGGGCTCGATGGCTGCTTGTGGAGCCTTGGCATTGCCACGAAGTCGCCGATTTGCCCTGGCATCACCGCGACCCGTTCGACCGGATGCTGATCGCCCAGGCGATTTCGGAGGACATGACACTTCTCACCCGCGATCGGGCTATTGGGCAATACGAGGTGGACGTGCTGTGGTGACCGCTTGAGCGGTGGGACCAATCGCCGACCCTTGATCCCCCTTCGCCGCCGTCCTTACCTTCCGACAGTGACCAATCGATCCCCCCCACCCCCCACCGGGCGTCGCCACTCCGCGGCAGCCTGAAGCATGAGCCACATGACGACGCACCAGCACGACGTAGTCATCATCGGCGGAGGCGGGGCCGGGCTCCGCGCCGCCATCGCGATCGCGGAGGAAAATCCTTCCTTCTCCGTCGCGTGCGTTTCCAAGGTCTACCCGATGCGGAGCCACACGGTGACCGCCGAGGGCGGCGCGGCGGCGGTGATCAAGCCGAACGACAGCCTGGAAGACCACATCTACGACACGATCAGCGGCGCCGACTGGCTCGCCGACCAGGACGCGGTGGAGTATTTCGTCAACCGCGCCCCGAGCGAGATGATCCAGCTGGAGCACTGGGGCTGCCCCTGGAGCCGCACGGCCGACGGGTCCGTCGCCGTCCGTCCCTTCGGCGGCATGAAGATCGAGCGGACCTGGTTCGCGGCCGACAAGACCGGCTTCCACATGCTCCACTCGCTCTTCCAGACCACGCTGAAGTACAACAACATCGTCCGCTACGACGAGCACTTCGCCTCGAAGCTGCTCCTCGACGACGAGGGCCAGTGCCGCGGGTGCGCCGCGATCGAGCTGCGAACCGGAACCGTGCGGACGATCCTCGGCAAGTCGGTGATCATCTGCACCGGCGGGGCCGGCAAGACCTTCCCCTTCACGACCAACGGGGCGATCAAGACCGGCGACGGGATGGCGATGGCCTACCAGGCGGGCGTGGCGCTGAAGGACATGGAGTTCATCCAGTACCACCCGACGGGGCTCCCGGGCACCGGCATCCTCATCACCGAGGCGTCGCGCGGCGAGGGCGGGATTTTGGTCAACAAGGACGGGCACCGCTACCTGCAGGACTACGACCTCGGCGAGGCGCTGGACGTCAGCGATCCGCGGCACCCCCAGAAACGGGCGATGGAGCTGGGGCCCCGCGACAAGCTGAGCCAGTGCTTCATCAAGGAGAAGAACGCGGGCCGCACGATCAAGACCAAGGACGGGGACGTGGTGCACCTCGACCTGCGCCACCTCGGCGCGGCGAAGATCGACAAGCGCATCCCGTTCGTGCGCGAGCTCGCGCGCAGCTACGCGGGGATCGATCCGGTGCATCAGCCGATCCCGGTGCGGCCGGTCGTCCACTACGTGATGGGCGGGATCGACGTCGACAGCAACTCCGCGACGAACATCCCCGGGCTCTACGCGGCCGGCGAGTGCGCCTGCGTCTCGATCAACGGGGCGAACCGGCTGGGGGCGAATTCGCTCACCGAACTGCTGGTCTTCGGCGGCCAGGCGGGCACGCATGCGGCCCGTTTTGCCATGGACAGGCCCGACTACGACGTATCGGGACTGGAGGCGCAGGCGGCCGACGAGGGCGAGCGCATCCGGCGCACCTGGTTCAGCGCGCGCACACGGCCCGGTGGCGAGCGGATCGCGGTGCTGCGAAACGAGCTGCACGACGCCATGGAGGACGGCGCGGGCATCTACCGGGACGCGGATTCCCTGGACGCCACATGCGACAAGATCGCCGAACTGCGCGACCGCTACGGCAAGGTCGTCCTCGACGACCAAACCAACAGCTTCAACACCGAACTGACGGCCGCGCTCGAGCTCTCCTCGCTGCTGGACGTGGCCCAGGCGATGGCGCATTCGGCCCGGGAGCGCACCGAGTCGCGCGGCTCGCACCAGCGGCTCGACCACCCGGACCGCAACGACGACGACTTCCTCGCCCACTCGCTGGCCTTCCGGGCCGAGGACGGCGGCACGCCCAGGATCGAGTACCGCCCCGTGACGATCACGAAATGGCCTCCGGGCAAGCGCACCTACGGCGCGGGCTCGGGGCTGAAGCGGGAGTAGATCATGTCCGACAACGCCAAGATGACGCTGGAAATCTTCCGCTACCACCCGGAGACCGACTCCGAACCGCGCTACCAGTCGTACGAGGTCCCGTACAACGAAGACTGGGTGGTCCTCGACGCGATCAACTGGATCAAGGACCACGTCGACGGCACGGTCACGCATCGCTGGAGCTGCCGCATGGGGGTGTGCGGGAGCTGCGGGATGATGGTGAACGGCGAGCCCAAGCTCACCTGCGCAGCCTTCCTGAAGGACTACTTTCCGCGCCCGGTGAGGGTCGATCCGCTCGTCAACTTCCCCGTGGAACGCGACCTGGTCGTCTCGATGGACGGCTTCATGGACAAGCTGGACGCGGTCAAGCCGTACATCATCCGCGACGACGTGAACGACACCTCCGAGGGCGAGTACCTGCAGTCCCCCGCCGAGCTGGCGCGCTACAAGCAGTTCTCGATGTGCATCAACTGCATGCTCTGCTACGCCGCCTGCCCCGTGGTGGGCCACGAGGAGGAGTTCCTCGGCCCCGCGGCGCTCGCGCTCGGCCACCGCTACAACAAGGACTCCCGCGACCAGGGCCAGTCGGAGCGCATGGAGGTCATGCTGTCGGACGAGGCCATGTGGGGATGCACCTTCGTCGGCGAGTGCTCGGTGGTGTGCCCGAAGCACGTCGATCCCGCAGGCGCGATCCAGCAGGCCAAGGCCGCCGGCGCGCAGGAGTACTTCAAGAGCTTCGTGATGCCGAAGGGAGCGGGCCGATGAGGGAGATGCGCCGATGAGTGGGCAGTACCACCGCCCGCACCGCTGGGCGTGGTGGACGGAGCGTCCGGGCTACGTCCGCTTCATGATCCGGGAGCTGACGAGTGTCTTCATGGCGGGCTACCTGGTGGTGTTCGTGATGACGCTTGCGAAGGTCGGCGGCGGGGATGCGGCCTTCGCCGAGTGGATCGCGGCGCTGGGCAGTCCGGGCTGGATGGCGGCGCATGTGGTCGCGCTCGTCGCCGCGGTGTGGCACGCCGTCACCTTCTTCGGCGCCGTGCCGCAGGCGATGCCGATCTTCCTGGGCGAGAAGCGGTTGTCGGCGCCGGTCGCGATGATCGTGATGGGGTATGGGCCGTGGCTGACCGTGACTGCGGTCATCTTGTGGTGGGTGCTCAGATGAGCGCGGGTGCAAGCCGCGGGAACGGCGGGCACTCCGGGCGGCGTTCCGGCGAAGCCTTCTGGTGGGCGCTGTTTTCGGCCGGCGGCGTGATGGCGGCGCTCTTCGTGCCGGCGTTCGTGATCGTGACCGGATTCCTGCTGCCGACGGGGGACGAGGCGGTCGCCGCAGAGCGGGCGGCCGCGTTCGTGCAGGCGGTGGGCTGGTGGCCGGTGAAGGTCGCGCTGCTCGGCGTGATCACGCTGTCGCTCTTCCACTGCATGCACCGGGTCCGGCATACGCTGATGGACGTGGGACTGCGCCGCTACTCGGGCGCGCTGAAGCTGCCGTGCTACGGGGGTGCGCTGGCCGCGAGCGTCTGGGCGGCGCTGGTGCTCTGGGGGATTTAGCTTTGGCTTAGCAGGGGGACGAGTCCTCCCAAAGATCCAGATGGCGTGAAAAGACCTCGTCGAGGTCGATCATGCCCACCTGCTCAGTTCCGAACGGGACGGGCATTTCACCCGTGAAGCGCTCGTGTCCGGGTTCCTCCCCGAAACGCCACACATCCACCACGTCCCGATCCGGGTCCACGATCCAGTATTGGCGGACGCCGCATCGCGCGTAGAGGTCGAGCTTGATCCCGCGGTCGCGGTGCGCGGTGGAAGGGGAAAGGATCTCGACGACGAAGTCGGGAGCTCCCAGCATTTGCTTTTCCCTGATGATCCCCTGCCTCTCGTTCGACACGAAGAGCAGGTCGGGCTGCACGCGGTCTCCGGTTTCCGGAAACTCGACGAGACACGGAGCGTAGAACATCTCTCCATGGCCGGCGTGCTCCAGAATCCCCATCAGGGCCTGTTGAAGCCGTTTGGAGATGCGCTGGTGACGGGTTGCAGGAGCCGGCGTCATGTACAGCCGCCCCCCGATCGACTCGTAACGGTTGCCGTCCTCCGGCATCCGCTCGATGTCTTCCCAGGTGCGAGGTGCTTTCGTCTGCATAGTGGACACATCATACCTCCCCACCTTCGGGTGTGCGAACGACTCCGAGGGGGAAGAATACGAGGGTCCGCTCATCGACCGGTCATCGGATGTGGCCCAAACACACCGCGGGGGGCCCGCCGTCCCCGGCGAACCCCCCGCGGTGTGTCGAGCAGCGCGCGAGGGCGGCCGCGGCCGAGCCGAAGCCCGGCCGCCACCGCCCGCACACGCGTCAGTTGGCCGTGATCGTCACCTTGATGAAGTCCATCGCGTTGGTGATGTCGGGGTAGACGAAGCAGACCTTGCGCTCGGCGACCATCTCCATTTCGGGCGTGCCCATGTCCGGCATCGCCTGGCGCAGCACCTGGTTCAGCCCTGAACCGGGGCGCTCGTTCAACTCGGTGCCCGCGTCCCAGAGCGTCAGCATGTCGGTGACGTCCCCGGAGAAGGGCCGCGCGCCATCGGGGAAGAGGCTGATGCCGTCCGGGCCGGGCGCGTAGAAGAGGTCGTTGGCCTGCGCGAACCCGGTGGCGAAGGTGAGCATGTCGCCGGGTCGGCCCGCCACGGTGAACTCGTACGCCATTCCAGGATGCAGCGCCCCTATGTCCGTCCCGCCGGCCGGTACGGAGAAAAACCCCGCCTGGTGAATGCCGTCGCTGGCCGTCACTTCTCCGGCGAGCATGCGGGGGTCGCCGGTTTCCGCGTAGGTTTCCAGGCCGGCGCTTGCCGGCATTCCGGGCATGAACAGCACACCGGTTCCCGTGTGGGAAGCGTAGGGCCCGGGTCCGAGCACTCCGGTGATTCCCGTGTGGGCAGCCAGGGCGGCAGCGAGGTCACCCGCCGTGCCCCTTCTCGCGAGCGCGGCGAGTCCCGCGCCACGGTCGGGCATGCCCGCGGTGAAGAGCGGGTCGGGCGCCGAGTGCACCACGGCCACGCCCGGCGTGAGCATCATCGTTTGCTCGCGCATCACCTCTTCGGTCACGTTCAGGATGTTGAGGTGGAAGGACGCGGGCCCGATCGATTCGAGCGTGACCTGGACCACATCCGACACCTCGGGCACGTCGTCACCCATGGCCGCGGCCACGTTGTCACCCATCTGCCAGAGCATCACCTGGTCGGTCACGTCGCCCGTCACCTGGGTGCCGTCGTCGTTCCACAGCGCGATCCCCAGGCCGTCCGGCGCGAAGAACATGCCTTCCGAACCCATCAGTCCGGCCGCGAAGGAGATCATCGAGCCCGGGGTGGCGTCGAAGTTGAACCCGTAGGACATCCCCGGCGCCATGTCGTCCATGGTTTCGCCGAGCGGCGTGGCGAGCATTCCACTGAAGGGGAACGCCTTGACTTCCGACATGTTCTCGATCCGCACCGTGAAGTCGATCTCTCCGATCATGCCGGTGAAGTCGGCGGTCGCGCTCGCGCCCAGGCCGACCGTGACCGACTGGCTGGTGGGGTCGAACACGTAGCGCCGCTCGTCGTAGCCGGAGATCATGACGGTGTAGGTGCCCATCCGACGGTTGCCGATGGAGAAGGTACCGTCCGCGCCGGTGCTGCCGCTCCCCGACTCGGTGCCCGAGAGGGAGACCGAGACGCCCTCGATCCCCTCATCGTTGACCATGACCGTGCCCATGACGGTGGCGGTGCGGATGTAGTCGCCGCCGAAGTCGACGACCTGGGCGCGTCCCTGGGTGGCCACGGTTGTGCTGCCCGAGGTCTGGTCGAACGAGATGTCCTGGGGGAAGCCACTGATCATGACGGTGTAGGACCCCGCCTCCAGGTTGGGGAAGGAGTAGTTCCCGCCGCCGCTCGTCGTCGCCGTGGCGCTGGAGCCGCCGCTAAGCGAAACCGTGACGCCGTCGAGCCCGGCGCCCTCGACGGTGACCGTGCCCTGGACCGCTCCAATGATGGGAGGCTCGGTCGATTCGCCGCAGGCCGCCGAGAGGGCCAGCGCCAGCGCCAGGCCGCAAGTCGCCAGCTTGCGCGACATCGGAAACCCGCCTTCAGTACCTTGGTTGTTCACAGTGTGACCATCCTTTCGATTGTGGACGTGGAGACTAGCCAACAAGCTACTATGCGCGCGCCCGACTTGCCACCCGGAAGCGACAAGCCATCCCCCGCACCGGTGGATCTGATCACTTTGATGGCGCGCTTTTCCGGCGCGCTTCGGCGCGGGGGCGTGCCCGTCGCGCTCGGCGACGAGATCGATTCGGCCGCATCTCTCGGCCTCCTGGACATCGGAGACCGCGAAGAGGTGCGCCTCGGACTGAGGTCGGCCTTGCGGGTCGAACACAGGGCCTGGCCACTCTTCGACCGCCTTTTCGACCGCCACTGGCGCCCCGGCGGCCCCGGACGCGAGCGGCGGGTCTCCCCCCGCGGGCGAACCCGACGCGCCCCCCGTCCGTGGCCCGGCCAAGTCAATCCGCTGGATGAACTTCGGCAATCCGTGGCCCGGCAACAGGGCGTCGAGCCGGCCGATGAGGCGGGACCGCACGGCGGGCGCCCCGGCTACAGCCCCCGCGCTCTGCTCAGGCGCAAGTCCTTCGAGGCGTGCACCGAGGACGAACTCCGCGAGATGGAGCGGTTGCTGGCGCGTCTGGTGCGCCGGTTCGCGACGCGACGCAGCCGGCGGCTGGTGCCGTCGAAGCGGGGGCCGGTGGTCGACCTGCGGCGAAGCTTCCGCGGCGCGCTGGCCCGGGAGGGCGAGCTGATCGAGCTGGCGCGCCGGGAGCGGGCCGTGGAACTCCCCCGTTTGGTGGTTCTATGCGACACCAGCGGCTCCATGGACCCCTATTCGCGCTTCCTGCTCACCTTCGTGCTGTCGCTGGGGAAGGTGGCGCGCCGCACCGAGACCTTCTCCTTCAACACCTCCCTCACGCGGCTCACCCCGTGGATCACCGCCGGCAACGTCCAGGCCACGCTTTCCCGCTTCGCCCGTCGGGTGGAGGACTGGTCCGGCGGGACCCGGATCGGTGAATGCCTGCGCGAGTTTGTCCGCGATTACTTGCGGCAGACCGTGTCGGGCGATACATCCGTCCTGATCCTGAGCGACGGGCTCGATCGCGGTGACACCGGGGCCCTGGACCGCGCCCTTCTGGCGATCCGCCGCCGGGCCCGCCGCGTGATCTGGCTCAACCCGTTGATGGGGGATCCGCGCTACCGCCCCGAAGCCCGGGGAATGAAGGCCGCGCTGCCCCACATCGACCGGCTGGTGCCGGCCCACAACATCGAGTCCCTTGAAGCCGTCATGCACACCCTTCAGCCCTGAGAAACCACCCCGCCATGCGAATAGAAGAGAAGTTCACCGTCACCGCCTCCGCCGACGCCGTCTGGGCCTTCCTCACCGACCCCGAGCGGGTCGCGGGCGCGCTCCCGGGCGCCGAAATCGCCGAACAGGTCGACGAAAACACCTACAAGGGCGGAATGGGCGTGAAGGTCGGGCCGCTCTCCGCGGCTTACGACGGCACCGTCGCCTTCGAACTGGACGAAGAAGCGAAGTCGGCGGTGGTGCACGCGAAGGGGCAGGGGAGGGCGGGGATGGGAACCGCCGACATGAAGATGACCAGCCGCGTGGTGGCGCTCGGGCCCGGCGAGACCGAAGTTACCGTCGTGGCCGACCTGACCGTCACCGGGATTCTGGCCCAGCTCGGCCGCGGCATGATGCAGCACGTCAGCAAGAAGATGTTCAAGGAGTTCACCGAGGTTCTTGGGAAGGAGCTCACATGATTCCCCCGCAATTCGACTATCACGCCCCCGGCAGCCTGGAGGAGGCGCTCGCGCTCCTTGGGAGCCTCGACGACGCCAAGGTCATGTCGGGCGGGCAGAGCCTGTTGCCGATGCTCAAGCTGCGTCTGGCGTCACCGGCCAACATCGTGGACATCAGCCGCATTTCCGGTCTGGATTCGATTACCGAATCGGACGGGTTTCTGCGGATTGGAGCGCTGGTGACGGAGACGGCGCTGGAGGAGAGCGCGGTGGTCGCGGAGCGCTACCCGATCCTGCTGGACACGGCGAAGGTGATCGCGGACCCGCTCGTGCGGAACCGCGCCACGATCTGCGGCAACGTCGCCCACGGCGACCCGGCCAACGACCACCCGGCCACCATGATCGCGCTGAGGGCGCAGATGGTCGCGACCGGGCCGGACGGCGAGCGCGTCATCGGCGTCGACGACTTCTTCAGCGGCCTCTTCATGACCGCGCTCACGCCCGGCGAGATCCTGACCGAAATTCGCATCCCGGCGCCCGGAGGCGGCGCAGGCGGCGCGGAACTTCGTTCGGCTGGCGAACAAAGTGGCGGCGCCTACCTGAAGCTGGAGCGCAAGGTGGGCGACTACGCGGTCGCCGGCGCGGCCGTGCA
>JAPOOQ010000009.1 GCA_026713345.1 Gemmatimonadota bacterium
GAAGGGCACGTAGACCAGCACGCCGATTCCCCGCTCCTGTGCCAGCGGCAGCACCTCGTCGGCGGCGTCGGTGTTGTCCACCGCGTAGTCGACGCCGATGAAGTCGAGCGGGTAGTCGCGCATCGCCTGCATCAGCCCCTGGTACTGGGGCCCCCGCGGCGTGAGTGTCGTGCCGATGTAGCGGAGCCGTCCCTCGCCCTTCAGCTCCTGGATGATGGGCATCTGGGTGGGGAGGTCCCCGAGGTTGTGGACCTGCATCAGCTCGATCTCGTCCACACCGAAGTAACCGAAGGAAGCCTCGATCTGCGCGCGCGCCGCGGCCGCGTCCGCCGGACCCCGCCGCGCCACGTTGACCTTGGTCGCCCAGAAGATGCGGTCCGTGATCCCCAGCTCGGTGGCGAGCCGTCCCGAAACCTCCTCCGATGATCCATAGCTGGGCGCCGTGTCGAAAACCGTGCCGCCGTTCTCGACGAGGGCGGTCAGCACATTCCCCAGCTGGGTAACATCATCGCCGCGCGCGACTCGCGAGAAGGTCGCGGAGCTCCCCAGCCCCACGATGGGCACCTGCTCCCCCGTGGACGGAATCGCCCGGGTCATCATCTCCTGCCGCTTCAGCGCCAGCAGAATGTCGGGATTCAAGGTGACGGCCGCTCCGGCAGCCGCGGTGGTACGAAGCCAGTCACGTCTCGTCAGCATCAGGGTTCCTCCTTCACAGGTGATTCGCCGGATCCTGTCTTCCGGCAGGGTGTCAAGGTCAGTGGGCGCTCGGTCGCCCCGCCACCTTAAGGACAGCGCAAGGGCCATTTGTGTTGGGCTGCCGACACGAAGGGCACGCGCCTGAGTGACCGGTGATCACCTGCTGTTGACTGAGACACGCGATTCTCGGTATCTTCGAACCGACGAACGTGACGGAGGATGGTCATGGCACGCAACAAAGGGCGCTCCCGGCGGTCGATCCAGCATCTCTTCGATTCCTCCGGGCGGTGGATCGCGTTCCGCAAGGCCCAATACGTCTTTGACACCAGCGGTCGTTGGATCGGCTGGCTCCCTTGGGGAGACGACGATGTCGTTGACGTCCAAGGTACGTACCTTGGAACCATATTTCCCGGTAACAGGCTGTACCGAGTGTTGACCCAGCGCTACCGAGGATACCCTGGCTATCCCGGATACCCCGGAAGTCCCGGCCACCCTGGCTATCCGAGCTTTGCCGGGCATTCGCGGCTCCCCCCGGCTACCGCCGACCTACAGGAACTGCGGCAGGCTTGATGGAAAGCAGATTCGAAGCTCTCCCGGACGGATCTTACCACGAGCGCTGTGACAAGTCGACAACCATTCTACGCAACGCGCACCTCACAGCAAGTTCGTTCCTGAGTACTTTCGAGACCGATCGGAAAGTCCGAAGCGCTCGGGGCACCACTACCGACCAGGAGCAAGACCTCCTCCGAGCGATGCTGACCTTCGCGAGTTCTGGTCTGGATTCGATGATCAAGCAGCTCGTGAGAGACACTCTTGCCGAGGTCATCAATCTGCGGGAGGGAGCTCAGGCGCAGTTCAAGGAGTTTGTGGAGCGCCGACTGCGTAGGGGCGATGCTCCAGACTACTCGTTTGTAGCTGGTGTGATGGCCAGCCCCGATCCGCGGAAACACCTTGTGGATGGCTTGGTGGTGCATCTCACATCCCGCAGCCTTCAGTCTGTGGAAGAGGTCCTTCGCGTCGGCTCGTATTTCGACATACCGTCACAGAAACTCATTCCCGATAGGAATGGAGCTCGGGAGATCTTCTCTGCGCGAAACCAGATCGTCCATGAAATGGACATCGATTTCGAGCGTCCGAACAGGAACCGCCGACCGCGCAAGCTGCAGGACATGAAGGCCAAGACGCAAGCTCTATTCCACGTCGCTCATCAGTTCCTGACTGAGGTCGACGCAAGACTCGGGAGCGGCGATGACAGATCCGACTAACCCACGTGCTTGGAACAACGCTTTCAGCAGTTTCGTACGTCCTAAGTTCCATAGCGTCTCCCCCGCGCTAGTAGACTGAACACATGAGCATGTGAGGCATTGACGATGAAACTCGGAGAACTCAGGGAACGCTTCAGGAAATACATCCCCGATCAGGACAGACGCTGCGCCACGATTATCCACGGGGCGTCGGCCGCGGCGGGGGCAGCAGCGGCGGGAGCGATCGTACCCGGCTCCGACGCAGCCGCAATCATGCCGGTGCAGGTGGGCATGATCACCGCGTTGGCGGACGAGTTCGGCGTCCCCGTGACCGACGCCGCGCGCAAGTCGACGCTCTACGCGACGCTCGGCACGATCGTCGGCAAGGGCGGCGCCAACCTGGTGCTCCGATGGGTCCCCGTCTACGGCAGCATCATCAGGGGGGTCATCGCGGCCAGCGTGAC
>JAPOOQ010000010.1 GCA_026713345.1 Gemmatimonadota bacterium
GACGTATTGGCCCGTGCTGGGATTCGTGCTGAAACGGCGCGCGTGGGTGCTGGTTGGAGCGGTGGTGGCACTCGGCGCGACGGTGGTGCCCCTGTCCCGCCTGGGCTCCGAGTTCATGCCGCCGCTCTGGGAGGGCGACCTGCTCTACATGCCCACGACGCTGCCGGGCGTGTCGATCACCGAGGCGCGCGAGATCCTGCAGCAGACGGACCGCATCATCTACACCTTCCCCGAGGTCCAGCACGTCTTCGGGAAGGTCGGTCGGGCCGATTCGGCGACCGATCCCGCGCCGCTCTCGATGATCGAGACCACGATCGCGCTCAAGCCGCGCAGCGAGTGGCGGTCCGGAATGACGCCGGACAGTTTGATCCAGGAGCTGGACGCGGCGCTGCGCATTCCCGGGCTCACGAACGCCTGGACCATGCCGATCCGGGCCCGCATCGACATGCTCTCGACCGGGATTCGCACGCCGGTCGGGATCAAGATTGCCGGGCCCGATCTTGCCGAACTGGAACGGCTGGGGCGCGAGGTGGAGGCGACCCTGCGGGACGTTCCCGGCACGGCAAGCGTCTACGCGGACCGGGTCATGGGCGGCAACTACCTCGACTTCGGGATCGACCGCGAGGCGATCGCGCGCCACGGCCTGACAGTGCGCGATGTCCAGGAGGTGATCCAGACCGCGATCGGGGGGATGAACGTGACGACCACGGTGGAGGGGCTGGAGCGCTACCCGGTCAACCTGCGCTACAGCCGTGAGCTGCGCGACGATCTTCCCGCGCTGAGGTCGGTCCTGGTGGCGACGGCCGAGGGCCACCAGGTGCCGCTGGGCCGCCTGGCGAGCATGGAGTACGTGGTCGGCCCGCCCAGCATCAAGAGCGAGGGCGCGAAGCCGAACGCCTGGGTCTACATCGACATCCGCGATATCGACATCGGGAGCTACGTCGAGTCGGCGCGCGAAGCGGTGGCGGCCGCGGTCGCGCTGCCCCCCGGCTACACGCTCTCCTGGAGCGGGCAGTACGAGTACCTGGAGCGCGCGCAGGGGCGCCTGATGTACGTCGTCCCGCTGACGCTCCTGCTGATCTTCGTCCTTATCCAACTCACCACCCGTTCCGTCACGGAGACTTTCCTGGTGCTCCTGGGGGTCCCCTTTGCGGTCGCCGGTTCGTTCTGGTTACTGCATATCCTGAACTACGACCTGAGCATTGCGGTGTGGGTCGGGATCATCGCGCTGGCCGGCCTCTACGCCGAAACCGCGATCGTCTTCCTGCTCTACCTCAACGTCTCGGTGCGCGACTACGCCGACCGCGGCCTCCTCACCGACCGTGCCGCCCTCGCGCACGCCATCCGGCGCGGCGCCGTCCAGCGCGTCCGCCCCATCATGATGACGATCGCCACCGACGTGTTCGGCCTGCTGCCCATCATGTGGAGCGCGGGGGCCGGGGCCGACGTGATGAAGCGGATTGCTGCGCCGCTGGTGGGGGGCGTGGTGACATCTGGCGCGGTGGTGCTGCTGCTGTTCCCGGTGGCGTTCTACCTCTGGAAGGCGCGGGGGTTGGCCGGGGGGGCCTGAACCAACCCTCACGTAACGTCAGGGGGTCCCCCACCCCGCCCCTCCACCGCCGCCCTTCCGCCGGTCTCGATCGCTTCCAGCGTCTCGCGCACGTCTTCCCAGGTCGTCGTGTGGTTGAGGATGCAGAGCCTCAGCGAGAACGTCCCGTGCAGCATCGTGGAAGAGATGAACGCGCGACCGCCCCAGAAGATCCTGGCGAGAACCTCCCGGTTGACCTGGTCGAGCGCCGGCTCGCCGAGATCGGCCTCCGCCGGGTTGATCCGGAAACAGACGATTCCCAGCGAAGTGGGGTTCAGCATTTCCAGCATCGTGCTGCCGTGGACGTAGTCTTCCGCCCGGGCGGCCAGCTCCATTCCCTTCGCTATCGCCCTGCGGAACGCCCTCATCCCGAAGGTCTGGACCGACGCCCAGATCTTGAGCGCCCGTACCGAGCGGCTGAGCTGAGGACCGCGATCGGCAAAGTTCGGATGGCCGGCGCCCCAGACCGTGTCCTGCAGCATGTCGTGCGGTACGGCGAACGCATCCTCCAGCGTGTTCACATCCCTGACCATGAGACAACCGGCCTCGTAGGGCTGGAAGAACCACTTGTGGGCGTCGAGTCCGATCGAATCCGCGCGTTCCATTCCGCGCAGGAGTTTCCGCCCTCGCTCCGTGAGCACCGCGAATCCGCCGTACGCGGCGTCGACATGCAGCCAGGCCCCCTCCGCGTCGCAGAAGTCGGCCAGCTCCGGCAAGGGATCGATCGAGCCGGTGCTGCCTGCCCCGGCGTTCGCGCACACCGCGATGGGGTTCAGTCCGGCGGCCCGGTCCCTGGCCACCGCGTCGGCGAGTGCTTCCATGTCCAGCCGGAAGCGCCGGTCGCTGGCGATCAGGCGCACGTGCTCCCTCTTGGCGCCCACGATCCTGGCCGCGCGAATCTGGGCACTGTGGCTCTGGTCGCTCATGTATACGGTCGGCGGGCCGCCACGCCCCGCGGCCTCCCGAGCCGCCACCAGGGCCGTGATCGTGGCTACCGACCCGCCACTCGTCAGGAGCCCGCCCGCGCCCTCCGGATAGCCGACCCACTGCCGCATCCAGTCGATGACCACCAGCTCGAGCTGGCTGGGACCGCTCGCCGTGAGCCAGGTGCACTGGTTGATCTGGTGTCCGGCGACCAGGAAGTCGGCCAGCACCCCGGGCCAGGTGGGGGACGAAGGAATGAAACCGAAAAAGCGGGGGTGGTCGATGCGCGCCGAGAGCGGCATGATCTCTTGAGCGGCCCGGGTCAGGACTTCCCCGGCGGGCCGCCCATCCTCCGGAGGAGCCTCCAGTAGCTGATCCTGGAGCGAGTCCTTGAAGTCTCCCTCCCAGGCAACGTCCTCCGGCAGGTTTTCGATCCTGCCAACCAGTAACTCGGCGACCTGATTCGCCAGCTGGAGCATCTGTTCACGGTCCATCTCCAGACCGGAACGGTTGTCCGGGCCTGTGGCCCCGCTCACTCCGGCAACCTGAGCGCCACCAGCCTCCCCGGCCGCCCCACCTGCACCACCACGTGCTGCTGCCCGTCGTGGCTGTACGTCATCATCCCGTACTGTCCGGCGCCCGGCATCTCCACGGTGCCGACCTGCACGCCCGTCATCTTGTCGTACGCGTCCAGCACCGGCGGCCCGCCCGAACCCCGCGTCGCGTAGAGGAGGTCGCCGGCCACCATCTGGATCGACAGCCCGCCGCCGCCCGCGCGTGACAGGTCGATGCCCTCCGCGGCGGGGTGCTCCCGGATCGCTTGCGACACCTCGCCGATCGGGATCCACCAAAGCCGCTCGCCGGTGTTCATGTCGTAGGCCGAAAGCCGGTTGTACGGGGGCTTGGGGATCGGCAGGCCCTGCACCCGCGGCATTCCACCCCCCGGCCCCGCGACCCATTGCGATATCGTGAGGCCCGTGGTTGCGGGATCGTCGGGGTCGTCCGCATCCGTGCCAGCCATGATCCGGCCACCGCTGCAGCTTCGCCGGTGGGACGCATACAGAATCCCCGTCGTGGGGTCCAGCGTCGCCGGGTGGGTGATGTTGAGCCCTCCGTAGCAGCGGATGTTCTCGCGCACGGGTCCGTCGTACCCCGCGTGCAGCCGCGGCACGAACGGCCCGCCGACCCGGTAGCCGCTCAGGAGCTCCATCGCTTCGGCGTGCAGCTCCGGAGTGAAGTCGATCACTTCTTCGGGGGGAAGTCCCATCGGCTCCATCGGCTCGGGCCGCCTTGGCACGGGCTGCGTCGCGGCCGTCCAGTTGCCGGGCACTTCGGTCTGCACCACCGGAACGTCGTCGATGGGCCAGATCGGGTCGCCCGTCTCGCGGTTGAAGGCGAAGATCAGGCCGGTCTTGGTGGTCTGGACCACCGCCGGAACCGCCTGCCCGTCCACCGTCAGGTCAACGACGATCGGGACGTTGGGAAGATCGTAGTTCCACTGGTCGTTGCGCACGATCTGGTAGTGCCAGACGCGCTCGCCGCTCGACGCGTCGAGGGCGATCACGCTCGTCGAAAACAGGTTGTTCCCCGGGCGGAAGCCGCCGAAGTAGTCGACCGTCGGCGGGTTGGTGGGGATGTAGACGATCCCGCGCTCGTAGTCGGCCGACATCGGCGCCCACGACGACACGTCCCCCGTGTACTCCCAGGCGTCGTTTTCCCACGTCTCGTGACCGACCTCGCCAGGGCGCGGGATCACGTGGAACTTCCAGCGGAATTCCCCGGTGCGCGCGTCGAAGCCCAGGATGTCACCCGGCACGTTCTCGATACGCGTCTGGTTGTACCCCTGCTCGGCGGAGTTGCCGACCACGACCACCCCGTCCACCACGATCGGCGGCGACGAGGTCGTGATGTAGCCCAGTTCACGCGGTATCCCGTAGTCGGGATCGTATTCCTGCTCCGTAGCCATCCACTGGCCCCACCCGTCGAGGAGGGGCGGCAGCATGTCCACAACGCCCGTTTCGGGAAACCCTTCGATGGGGACGAGCTGGCCGAATCCCTCGATGTGCCGCCCGGTTTTCGCGTCGAGCGCATGCAGGAAGAAGGCGGGCGACGTGTAGTAGATGACCCCGCGCCCGTCGAGTTCGCCGTAGGCCACGCCCTTGCCGTAGTTCTGCCGCATCGAGCGTTCCCAGCGGGTCGTGTGCGGCTCGCGGTAGGTCCAGATCGTCTCGCCGGTGGCCGGATTGATCGCCGCCACCGTGCGCCGCTGCCCCGCAACCGTGTACAGGATCCCGTCGATGTACGTGGGCGTCGACTTCATCTGCGGGTCGACGCCGGGCCCGAAGTTGTCGGCGCGCCAGACCCACGCGACCTCCAGATCGTTGAAGTTCTCGGCATTGATCTGGTCGACCGGGGAATACCGCGTGCCCCACGCGTCGGCGCTCTGGTAGCGCCACTCGCCATGCGGGTTTTGTCGTTCCTGGGCGGCGGCTGCGGATGTGAGGGAGACCAGAAGGGCCGGGACGAGAATCAGGTGGGATCGCATCGTGGACTCCTGACCAGGGGATTGGGCGCGGTTGGTCGAGCATCGAGCACCGGCAAAATACAGGGAGGCAGTGCGGGCAGCCAGATGCGTGCGCCAAGTGCGGCCCCCAC
>JAPOOQ010000011.1 GCA_026713345.1 Gemmatimonadota bacterium
AGATCGACGAGGAGGCCCTCGCGGCGGGAGCGACGGTCACCGTGGACGTGAAGGCGACGATCGATCCAGGGTGGTACATCTATTCGATCACGCAGGGCGAGGGCGGCCCGGTGGCGAGCAGGATCTCGCTCGCCGCCGACCAGCCGTTCACGCAGGCAGGCGACGTCAAGGGCACAAAACCCACGATCAAGTTCGACCAGAACTTTTCGATGGAAGTCGAGATGCACGAGGGCAGCGTCGCCTACGAGCTTCCGGTCCGGGTGGCGGTCGAAGCCGGCCCCGACGTCAAGGAAATCCATGTCCGGGCGCGCTACCAGGCCTGCACGAACCGGGTCTGCCTGCCGGCGCAGACCGAGAAGATCGCACTCCCCGTGACGATCACGCCGGCGACGGAAGGCTGACGCGATGATCGACGGCGCGTTCTTCTGGCTCGCCATCTCCGCCGGGGCGTTCGCGCTCATCACGCCGTGCGTCTTCCCGATGATCCCCATCACGGCTTCCTATTTCGCGAAGCACGGGGGCGGAGGCCGCAAGGCCGCGCTCAAGAATGCGCTGCTCTTCGGCGGCGGAATCATCGGCACCTTCACGCTGGTGGGGCTCGCCACCTCGGTGCTCGTCGGCGCGGCCGGGATGAGTCGCTTCGCGGCCAGTCCCTGGGTGAACCTGGCGATCGCGGCCATGTTCATCGCCTTCGCCCTGAACTTCTTCGGACTCTACGAGATCCGGATCCCGTCCGGCGTCCTCACGCGGCTGGACGGCGCCACCCGTGACCGCGCCTCGACCGGTGCGGTGGGCTCGGTGCTCATGGGCGCCACCTTCGCGGTCACGACCTTCACCTGCACGGCCCCCTTCGTCGGCACGCTCCTCGTCCTCGCTTCGCAGGGACAGTGGCAGCAGCCCGTCGTGGGTCTCCTGCTCTTCTCGACCACCTTCGCCGTGCCGTTCTTCTTCCTGGCCCTGGCGCCGACCGTGCTCGCGAAGCTGCCGCGCTCCGGCGGGTGGCTCAAGTCGGTCAAGATCGTGATCGGCCTGGTCGAAGTCGGCGCCGCGCTCAAGTTCGTCTCGAACGCGGACCTGGTGATGGGCTGGGGCATCTTTTCCCGGCAGGTGGTCCTCGCCTCCTGGGCGGTGATCTGCGGGGTGATCGCGCTCTACCTCCTCGGCAGACACCTGCCCGTTGGGTCCTCGCGCGCCGGCGCGTCCGCCGCTGCCACCCCCGCGCCCACCGCAAAGGCCCCCGCCCGCGCATCGATTCTCGCGTGGCTTCCCCACCCCATCGCCACCTCCCTGGCCGCCGGCTTCACCGTCTTCGGGATCTGGCTCGGCCTCGGGCTCGACGGCCGGCCGCTGGGCGAAATCGAGCCCTTCCTGCCGCCTCGCTTCGAGGACACCCCGGCCGGAGCCCTGGCCATGGCCCAGCGCGGCGAGGAACGCGAGGGCCTCCATTGGTACCAGAACGATCTCGACGGAGCGCTCGCAGCCGCGCGCGAAGGCGGCAACCGCGTCTTCATCGACTTCACCGGCTATACCTGCACCAACTGCCGCTGGATGGAGTCGAACATGTTCACCATCCCCGAAGTGGCCCAGCAGCTTGAGCGCTTCGTGCTGGCCCGCCTCTTCACCGATGGCGAAGGCGAGGTCTACGAAGACCAGATGGACTACCAGCGCGAGACCTTCGGCACCATCGCGCTTCCCCTGTACGCCGTCCTGGACGGTGAGGGCAATACGATATCGACTTTCCTGGGCCTAACGCGCGACCGCCAGGAGTTCCTGGATTTCCTGAAGGCGGCGCTGTAGTCCCGCATCCCGGTTGCCAGCCCCACATCCCACAAGAGAGAGGTTCCGATGAGGAAGCCCCTGGCATTCGCCAGCGTGCTCGTCGCTGTATTCGTGCTCGGGCTCGTCGCCCCCGACATCTTCGGATGGACGGGCGCGAACGACGCGGACACCGAAGATGCTCCCTGGACGCTCCCCGTGGCCGCCACGAAGGCGTGGTTCCCGCCCGCCAGCGACTACAAAAACGATGGCGAGCCTCTCGACGACGAGAAGTTCGAGGCGCTGATGACCGCGCTCGACGAAGCGATGGCCGCCGAAGAGACGCTGGCCGACTTCGAGCGGGAGGCGGAAGTCCACCTCACCAACTTCGTCCGCCGCCTGGGTCCTGCCGACATCAGTGACGAGCAGAAGGAGCGGATCAAGGCACGGCTCGCGGAGCTGGCCGAGGCGCATCCCGAGCACGCTGGTGTGATCAACCGGCGGGGCGGGCTGGTCGACAGCTACGCGGGGCCGTGGCCGGGGGGGAGGATGCCGTCGCTGTCCGGGTCGCTGCTGATCTTCGGCGACGCCGACGAGTACGATACCGGAGGAGACTTCTTCGAGGTCGCGCAGATCGACGACATGCTGGCCCGCGTCGACGCGGCCCTGAACATCCCCGAGACGCTGGCCGACTTCGAGAGCGAGGCGGGCACGCACTTCTGGCGCTTCGGCAACCGGCTTCAGCAGGGCAGGCTGACCCCCGGGCAGGTCGAGCGGGTCGCGGCCTTCTACGACGGGGTCAGGGCCGAACACCCCGACGCCGCCGAGATGATCGACCGGCACAAGTTCGTCGCCGGCAACCTGACTCCCGGCAACGTCGCGCCCAACAGCACCGGCAAGGACACCGACGGGGTCGAGTTCTCGCTGGAGGAATACCGGGGCAACATCGTGGCGCTGATCTTCACGGGTCAGTGGTGCGGGCCGTGCCGCGGCGAATACCCTTTCCACCGGTTCGTGCTCGAGAACTACGGCGACCGGCCGATCGTCCTGCTCGGAATCAACAGCGACGCCAAGCTCGAGACCGCCCGGCAGGCCAAGATCGACGAGAATCTGCCGTACCGCACCTGGTGGGACGGGCACAGCCAGCCGGACGCCGACGCGGTGGCCGCCGACGGGCCGATCGCGACGGCGTGGAACGTGACCGGGTGGCCGACGATATACATCCTCGACGACGAGGGCGTGATCCGGTTCGTGGGCAGGCGAGGGGGCAAGTTCATCGCGGCACTGGACGAACTGTACACCGAGATGCGCATGAGAAGCATGATCGACGCCCCGCAGGGAATGGTCATACCGGCCAGCAGGCCCCAGCCCGCGCAGAAGGTGGGCTGAGCCCCGCGAGGCGGGAGTCCTGACGAGAGAATCAACCAGGAACAAGAAGGAGCAACAACATGCGACAGCGATTGACACTGGCGGTAGTGGGAGTGGTTGGAATCGGAATCGGGTTCGTCCTGTCCGGAGGCGTGGGCGGATCGGAGGCTGAAGGCGGCGCGCCGGGCGCCGATTTCCCGATGGCGATCCAGCAGGCCTGGTTCCCGCCGGTCGGCGATTACGACACCG
>JAPOOQ010000012.1 GCA_026713345.1 Gemmatimonadota bacterium
CCGGGGCCGTGCGCCTCGTGGCCCGCTACCGCGTCGAGGGCAACGCGGCCCTTGCCTACCAGCACGAGCACGACACGCTCGCCCACGAGCTCGAGCGCCTCCGCGAACGCGCCGCGGCCGAGCGGCGCTCCGCCCTCGACGACGCCGCCTATCCCCGCATCGTCGGGCGCCTCGAGGACCTCGCCCGGAGCGCCCACGCCCGCGCGGAGCGCTCCGAGGCCTTCCGGCTCGCCCTCACCGAGAAGACGCGCTTCACCGCGCAAGATCTGCCCCGCCACCAGGGCGCCTTCGCGCACGAGCGCCGCGCCCTGGTCCTGCACGAGGAAGCCCGGCGCACGGCCGGGCGCCTCCACGACAAGCTGCTTGCGTTCTGCCTCCAGGCCGAAGAGCGCCTGGAGGAAGGCGCCCGGCTCTCCACGCTTGCCCGCAACAACGAGACGCGCCCCTGGTTCCTCGACGGGTACGCCGCCTGGCGCTCAACCCTCCACGCCCTCGACGGGGACCGCCGGGAGCTTGCGGCCCTGCGCGCCGACATCGACGCCGGCGACCCCGCCGCGGCCCCTCTCCTCGCCCGCTTCGAGGACGTGTCCCGGCAGCTCGCCCGGGTCCACGACTACCACGAGCGCGAGACCCGGGCCGCCGAGCTCGTCTCCCGCTACCAGGAGGCCCACCGCGCCTTCAACGCCTTCCTCTCCGAGTATTACGCCTACGAACCCGACCGAACGCCCGAGCGCCACCGCGCGCTTCAGACCGGATACGAAACCCGCTTGCGGGCCATTCACGCCCACGCCGAACGCATAGCCGGAGCCTCGCACTGGCACCGGCCTCATCTGGAGCGCGCGGGCCTCTCCCTCCAGGAGGTGGCCCCCTACGCGAAGGACCTCACCCCCTCCGCCGCGATTGCCGCCCAGCAGCGCGCTCAGAGCCCCGACATCGACATCGGATTCTGAGCGGCGCCGATAGCCGACTGGGACTTCCCCGCACGAATCCACCGCCTTGACCGCACTCCTCCTTCCCGCCGTGCAACTGTCGAGGAAAAGATCGCTCGGCGAGTCCGGATGAGACAGTATTCACGTTCTGTCTCAACGGCACCCGCTCATGCCAACGACGCGAATCGGTATGCTGTCGAGACCATGAGCGAGCTCGCCTATCCGCTGAAACTCCTCGCCCGCGTTATCCGGGTGAGCATGGAAACGCAGCGCATCGTCGCATCCGTCCCGGAATCCGACCGGCGCTGAGCGGCGGAACGGCAATCGACGGTAAACGAAATGGAGAACGAGGACAGTGCCAGACCTGGCGAACAATACCATCGATGTCCTGAACTTCCTCGTTCCGGGATTCGTCGCAGCTGGGATCTATTACGCGCTCACAGCGGCGCCAAAGCCCAACACCTTCGAACGAATCATCCAAGCACTTATTTTCACCGTCGTCATCAAGGCGATCACAACCGTTGGCACAACCTACGGGCCGTTGAACGACGAGACATGGCTCGCGATCGGTCCAATCGGAACCATCGCCATGGGGATCGTCCTTGGGTTCGGTTTTGCCGTGTTGGTCAACTGGGACATTCCACACCGATGGTTTCGACAGTGGGGCATGACAAGGGAAACAGCCTACCCGAGCGACTGGTACACAGTGTTCGCCACCTGGGAGGGCCGCTTGGTGGTGCTCCATCTACGAAACGGCCGACGAATATACGGATGGCCGAAGCAATGGCCAGGACCAGAGGACGCTCGGTTGTTCGTCATTGAGAACCCACAATGGCTCGGGGAAGGGGAGTCAGTGTCCGCAGGGGAAGCGCTTACAGTGCGGGCCGAAGACGTTGAAATGGTACAGTTCGTGAGTCCCCTCCCAGATCCACCGCAAGAGGAACCAGAAGATGGCTAGGCGGTCAAACTCTCCACCGGAACAAATCACCAACGGTCGGCCAGGGCGACTTGATAAATCCACCAATCCGCGCCCGCCACCGCCCAGCAATCTATGGCCAGAGCCACCGCCACCGCCACCGCCGCCACCATCGCCTCCGGTGGAAAGAACCTCAAACTGCTAATACCCGAGGCCACCAGGGGCCGACGATACCAACGCTCACGCTCGCTACGGTCAGAATGGTCGGGACAGAGCGCACCGAACCGCTGCCCCAAGCAACTCCGCTTTACCGAATCACTATTCTGTAAACTTTCCGGCCCGGCCCCAGCCTTCCGGAGCTGGCGGTAGCCGGCCAGAAAGCCCCTGAGAACGCCGGACGGATCGCGCCCCTGTACCTTTCCCATGGGGTAATGTAACTTTCCGGGACCCCCGCTCCGGAGGCCCGCATGCCCCCCACCTGGTACGTCACCGATCCCTCGACGGGACGCGTGCAGCGCGTCGAGGCCGACGCCGAGTGCACCGCCCGGTGGGTCGCCTGGACGGCCTGGTACGGATCGTCGGCGCGCATCGACGCCCGCGACGACGCGCACTACGCCACGCTCGACGTCCTCGCGGCCAACGAAACCCCGGACCGGTGAGCGCCCCCCACGGCGTCGACGAGCGCGCACTACGCCACGCTCGACGTCCTCGCGGCCAACGAAACCCC
>JAPOOQ010000013.1 GCA_026713345.1 Gemmatimonadota bacterium
GCCCGGGCGCGTTTTCCGACGGCGGCACCGGCACGGGGATTGCCGACTGGCTGTTCTTTTCGTTCTTCACCGCTCTCGGCCAGGACTTCCTGACCGTCTCGCCGGACTCCGTCGGTGCGAGGGTGCTCGTCGGCGTCCACCTGATCCTCTCCGCGGGGTGGGTGGTCGTGTTGTTCGCGGCGGTGATGACGTCCATCGGGCCGAAGCTGGAGCGGATCGCGCGCCGGCAGGGGGAGGAATGAGGGGAGGGCGGAAACGTTTCAGCTGAAACGTGGGGAGGGCGCTCTCATGGCTGAATGGGCGGCGATTCTGTAAAGTGTTGGTGGTCAACCGCGTGATGCCCAAGAATCGACGTCCACGGCATCACACCTTCGGCGCAGCGTGCGCTTCCGACTCGCGCGAACTGGCAGTTGAGGCCAAACACCGCCATTGTCAACCCGTCGAGCAAGGCGCGGTAACTCCCAATGTCAAGTGTGTTGCGGTATCCAAGCGCCAAGGCTAAGGGAAGGGCATCATGTTTCGCACCACACTCACGCTGCTCGTCGTCGCGACGATAGGCTGCAACGGATACGGATGTGGAGAGATCATCAATGGATATCCGCCGCCGAACAGCCCGCCAAGGGCATCGAGTATCGAACTTCCCGACCCGGTCATGACCGCGGGCCAGTCACTCACGATTTCCGGTGCCAAGACTCTGTTCACGGACGATGATCCCCTTACGCTGACCGCTACATCCTCCGACACAACGGTCGTAACGGTGTCTCTCGTTCGGGTTGACTACACCTATTCGTTGATCCTTGACGCCCTGGCGCCGGGAACAGCTGAAGTCTCCATCGTAGCAACGGAGCCCATGGGCGATGGGAGCCAGGACGAATACCAGCCATCCGGGCGGTCCGTCACCCGAACAATCAACGTGACGGTCGTCGACTCCGCAGCGCAGGGGACGTGACGACAATGAGATCGCTGCTCGTGGCCGTGGTGGCTTCCCTGCAAGGATGTTTCCTGACCGACATTGCTGATGACGGATGTCCTTCTGCCGATTCGTTTCAGCCGACCAATGTGAGCGGCGTGTGGAAGGGGACGATCCTCGATGCGATCCCCGTTCAGTTCGAGCTCGTACAGCTCAGTCCGGTGATATCGCTGGGGGACCCCGCCGAGTTGGGCGGGACCGTTTCAATCACGCTTGGCGGGGGAGTGGAGGCAAGTGGTCCAGTGACCGGGGACACGAGTTTCGCCACTTGCGGGTCGGACGGCGAGCCTTCCAAGCAGTACGTCGGCCTTGATGCCGTGCTGTCCGTGATGCCGGACGACAACCTTGACTTGGACGTGACTCTGGATTTCGTTGGATCGTTCGGCGGGGGGATTTCTGCGGGACCAGGCGACGTAGAAGGCCCGCTGCGTTACTCTGGACCTACCTCCTTCACCTTCGGCCCGGATGGCGAAGTGGTGGGCTTCGAACTGGATACCTTTTCGGAAGTCTTCTTCACGCTAACCAGAGAGCAGCGGTAGCGTCCTCCGGGCGTGTGAGGACGCTGCCTGCCGCCTGTACGCCGTCCGGCCCGACTCATGGCCAGCGAGCATCAGCCGTCGCCGCTCCGGGGGGTGAACGGCAGCCTACCTGCTGGCCAGCACCCTGATGCTCGCCACGGCGCGTCCGTGGGCGTCGGGTCGGGCGCGGGAGCACTGATCCGGCCCGTGGACGGCCACTGCCAGGCTACAGGCTAGTCGGCATCGGCAGCGACGGCGATTCGGTCGATCATCGCGGTCTCCTACGCTTCTCGCCGACAGCGCGCTGGTCATCCCGCAACCAGTCGACGTCTCCTCCCCAGATTTCGCGCATCGGCCTGCCAGTGCGTGCGCTCTCGATCAGTGCTGCTTCTACAGGGGTCGGCTGGCGGTACTGGATTCTGCCTTGAAACTCTGGAGCCAGCATGTCGGCTTCACCTCTCTCGAGCATCGGGTGGGTGGCTAGCTGGACGAAGTGCCCTTCGTAGATGTAGTGGTGATTTCGTATATCGCCCTTCGGTCCCGGGAGCGCCCCTTGTACCTTGCGGTATCGAGCGCTGTACACCGTGTCGCCAATCACATGAAGTGCTTCCAGTCCTGCCCATGACGGGAATTCGTAGTTCATCCCGTTTCTCCACCCGCGACTTACGCGGTCGCCGATCTGGAGGGGCCGGCCATCGGGCGCGTAAATGGCCGGATCGCCGGGTTCCGGCGAAAGGGGGCTGCAAAGACGTTTCAGCTGAAACGCGCGGAGGGTGCTTCCATGCCCGTATGGGACGTTTCAGCTGAAACGCTTTCGGACGCCGGCCGCCGCGGCAGGCCGCCCGGGCAGGTCCGGCGCGCAGCCAGCCAGGATGAGGCTGGCCGGAAGGATCCGACGCAGAGGGGGGCCCCGCAGGCGCGACTTGTATGGAGAACATGACATTTTGTAATGTTGCCCTTACATCAAGGTCTACGGATCCCGCCTCAATCAAACGTAGGCGGCTCCCGCATCGGCTCCCGGGGCGGAATCTCCAGCTCCCCCCCGCCCAGACTCTTGAACTGCTCGTGGAGCTTTGTCCCAAGCCCTTTCTCCGGACCCCCCACCACCACCTTCCCCGGATTCATGATCCCCTGCGGGTCCAGCGCCGCCTTCACCGCCCGCATCGCCGCCACCCCGGCCGCGCCGAACTCCTCCTCCAGGAACCCGATCTTCCCCATCCCGATCCCGTGCTCGCCCGTGCACGTCCCCTCCATCGCGATCGCGCGCCGCACGATGCGCGCGTTGAACGCCTCCGCCTCCGCCAGCTCCGCCTCGTCGTCCGGATCGATCATGAAGACGGCGTGGAAGTTGCCGTCGCCGACGTGCCCCACGATCCCCCACGGAATCGTGGCGCGCTCCATGTCCTCCCGCGTCTCCTCGATGCACTCGGCCAGCCTGGAAACCGGCACGCAGACATCGCTCGTCAGCCCGTGGCACCCCGGCCGCAGCGCCAGGATCGCCGGATAGGCGTCGTGCCTGGCCTTCCACAGCCGCGCGCGCTCGTCCTGCCTGCGGGCGTGCTCGAAGGCCGCGCCCCCGAGTCCCAGGCTGATCTCCTCCACCACGGCGCCGTGGGCCCGGACCTCGTCCTCCGACCCGTGGAACTCGAAGAACACCGTCGGCGTCTCGGCGTAGGAAAAGCCTGAATAGAGGTTGACGGCGTGCATGGCCGTCGCGTCGAGGAGCTCCGCGCGGGCGACGGGAATGCCGAGCTGCACGGATTCCACCACCGACTGCACGGCTTCGGCCAGGCCCGGAAAGGCACACACGGCGGCGGCCATCGCCTCGGGCACCGGATGCAGACGCACGGTGAGCTCGGTGATCACCCCCAGCGTGCCTTCCGAGCCGACGAGAAGACGGGTGAGATCGTACCCGGCGGACGACTTCCTCGCGCGGCCCGCGGTCCGCACGACCTCGCCGTTCGCCAGCACGGCGGTGAGCGAGACCACGTTGTCGCGCATGGTGCCGTACCGCACGGTAGTCGTCCCGGACGCGCCCGTGGCGGCCATCCCGCCGAGCGTCGCGTCGGCCCCCGGATCGACCGGGAAGAAGAGTCCCGTGCCGCGGAGTTCCCGGTCCAGCTGCTCCCGCGTCACCCCGGCCTCGACCGTCGCATCGAGGTCGTCGGCGCGCACCGCCCGCACCCGGTTCATCCGCCCCATGTCGATCGAGATCCCGCCGCGCACCGCCTGCACATGCCCCTCGATCGAGGTGCCGGCTCCGAAGGGGATCACCGGCGTGCCCTGGCGCGCACACGCCCGCACCGCGAAGGCGACCTCCTCGGTGGACTCGGCGAAGACCACCCCGTCGGGCGGGATGGCGGGGTGGTGGGAGTCGTCCTTGCCGTGGTGGTCGCGCACGGCGGCGGCGGTGGAGTAGCGGTCGCCGAAGCGGGCGCGGAGCCGGTCGTGGAGGGGGGTGGTCATCCTGTCCGGTATTCTGAGCCCGCAGGAACAGGATTTCAATGCTTTCAGAGACAGACTTTCAAGAGATTTCCACGGGTCGGCGCGGAAGAGATCCTTGATATTCGGTGTTTATTCGGTTATCTTGTCCGCCCCATGACCACCATACCGAAGACGAAGCGAGGCGCCACAGATGCGCTCCGCCGGATGATCCGCGGAATCGAGGACGCCGGATCGCCGGAGCAGCCGCGTCTGCCCCTGGGGGTTTCCAGGATCGACCGGGTCCTCCCGGGTGGAGGGCTGCGCCTGGGCTGTATCCACGAAGTGGCCGGTGATGAGGCCGCCACCGGTTTTTGCGCCGCCCTCCTCGCCCTGGCCGCGACTGCCCGGTCACCCGGCGCCCGCCGGCGCGGCACGCTTCTGTGGCTCGCCCGCGACGACGACCTCTACGCGCCAGGCCTCGTGCGCTACGGGATCGGGGCCGGGCAGCTGCTGGTCGTTTCAGGGCTGCGCCGCCGGGAGGACATGCTGTGGGCCATGGAGGAAGCGCTGCGCTGCCGGGCTGTGCACGGGGTGGTGGCCGAGGCGGGGAGGATCGGCCTCGCGGCGGGAAGGAGGTTGATGCTGGCCGCCGAGGGGACCGGGGTGCTGGGGCTGGTGCTGTCGC
>JAPOOQ010000014.1 GCA_026713345.1 Gemmatimonadota bacterium
CACGCAGGGCGTGGACGTGGTGGCGGCCTTCGTCCCGGCGGGGATGGAAGGCGACACCGAATTCAACCTGGCGTTCAACTACACGCACACGGCGGTCACCCGCCACAACCCGGACGTGCTGAGCGAGGTGCGCATCCGCCAACTCCGGGACGCGCTGCCGGGGATGCGTTGGGTGGGGTCGGCCAGGCGGACGTGGCGCGGTTCGCTCTCTACCCTCGCCCGGCTCAGCTACTACGCCGGCTGGTTCGATTCCCGCGACGACCGCGACTACCCGGGCGAGTACGTGGTCGACCTGGAGGCGTCCTATGCGGTCAGCGGATCGACGACCCTTACCATCGGCGCGCAGAATGCGCTCGACCAGTACCCGGAGGAGAACCCCAGGGCGGCCATGGTCGCTGGGAACCGGTACAGTCCGAACACGCCCTTCGGGTCGAGCGGCGGGTTCTACTACGTGAAGATGGGGTTCAGCTGGTAGGAGGGGCGCGCGCGCGGCCTGGGGGCGGGCGCGCGGTTCGATTATCCTAAAAATCACTTTGTTCTCTACTAGCTCGTATTATATTATTATTATTCGTGTATTTGCCACCCACCGGGCTCGCTATCGGTAGAGAATTCCCATGCACAGCATCCTGGACAAATTGCCGGAAGCCTTCGTGTCCCACACGGCGATCAGCCGGGCCGTGTCGCGAGCGGTCAAGGCCGGACGGCTCCGCAAGCTCGCTTCGCGTCTGTACACCGGTAACCTGGACGACGACCCCGAGGACATCGTGCGGAGGAACCTGTGGGGGATCGTGGCGGGGTACTTCCCCGGCGCCCTGATCGCGGACCGCACGGCCTTCGAGGCAGCGCCCGCTTCCGATGGCACGCTATGCCTCGTCAGCGAGGCCGGGCGGCGCGTCGAGATCCCCGGCGTGGTGCTGCGCCCGCGGCGGGGGCCCGGGCCGACCGCGTCGGACATGCCCTTTGTCAATGGACTGCATCTGAGTTCGCGCGCCAGGGCCTATCTCGAGAACATGCGTCCGTCGCGCGCCCGGGGAGGTCGGGCGCCGCGTACGCTGAGGCGCGCCGAGATCGAGGTGCGCCTCGACCGGCTGATTCGAACCGCCGGTGAAGCCGCCGCCAATCGGCTGCGGGACGACGCCCGGGCGGTCGCCGTGGAACTATGCCTGGAGTCGGAGGCTGCCCAACTCGATGCTCTGATCGGCACGTTGCTCGGCACCCACCGGAGCCGGCTCGATTCACCCGTCGCCATCGCCCGAGGCCGGGGAAGTCCGTACGATCCGGATCGGATGGAGCTGTTCCACACGCTTCATCGGGCACTCCGCAATCGCCCTCCGACAGTCCGGCCCGCGCCGCCGCGCACCCCAAGAGCCCGAACTACGCTGGCGTTTTTCGAAGCCTACTTCTCGAACTTCGTCGAAGGGACGGAATTCCAGGTCGACGAGGCGATTCGAATCGTTTTCGAGGGCGAGATTCCGAGGCACCGGCCAGCGGACGCCCACGACGTTGCTGGAACCTGGCACATCGTGTCCGACGCGCGGGAGATGGCCCGGACGCCCGGGGACTTCGGTGAACTCTGCGGCCTCCTGCGGGAACGACACCGAACGATCATGGGGGGACGCCCTGAAACGTTGCCGGGCGAATTCAAGGAGGAAGAGAACCGAGCGGGACTGACCGTGTGCGTGGCTCCCGATCTGGTTTCGGGCACGCTTGAAGAGGGATTCGCCCTGCGTGGGAGCCTGGAGTCCCCCTTCGAGCGGGCCGTCTACATGATGTTCCTCGTCAGCGAGGTGCACCCGTTCGCGGACGGCAACGGAAGGATCGCGCGCGTAATGATGAACGCGGAGCTCGTCGCCGGGACGGAAGAGCGGATCGTCGTCCCGACCGTCTTTCGCGGCAACTACCTCGCCGCGCTGCGGGCGCTGTCGCGAACCGGACGGCCGGAGCCGCTGGTGCGCGTCCTGGATTATGCGCAGCGCTGGACGGTCGCGGTTGACTGGAGCTCGCTCGAGGTTGCGCAGCGGGAACTCGAAGCGTGCAACGCGTTCATGGATTCGGACGAGGCCGAGATGGAGGGCCGGCGGCTGCGGATGCCGGGGTAGCCGCAGCCTTCCCGCGGTGCTCTTCGAGGAACTCCTCCGCCCCCTCCGGCAGCAACAGGTTGTCCGAGATATCCGCGATCTCCTCCGCCTCTTCCCAAGCGCGTTCCAGCAGCCATAGCTCGCCCTCCAGGGCACGCCGCTCCTGCTCCTCGTGGAGCGCCATTTCGAGCGCGAGCTTCGTGGGCGTGGGCATCTTGTTGACGTAGCCGGGGACGCCCTTGCGGTCGGTGAAGCGGTCCCCCTCCGCGATCGCGGTCAGGTACTGCTCGGGGTGGCCGGCGGTTTCGATCATCCCCACGGCGTCCTGCACCGCCGCCCTGTTTCCGCCCATGGAATTCATCTTCGGAAGAATGGCGCCGGCAAAGCGGTGTGCCTGTTCGCCCTCGTACCATACCTTCTTCCTCCTCTTGCGGACCTGCACCTTGAAGCCCAGCTCGTCGTCGGATGGGCGCAGGCGCGTTCCCAGAAGGTCCTGCCGCTTGAGCTTGATGACTCCGCCGCTGTCGGGTCGGAGCTTGACCATCGTCCGCGCGTTCACCCACAGGTTGATCAGGTTGCCGCTCTGGCTGAGCATGGCGCCGCTCAGTATCCCGGCGGCGGCGCCACCGATCACAATGCCGCCGAAGACCGCGATCCCGGCCGTCCCGTAGAGAATCGCCCGCCGCTTCCGCCTTCCGAACTGGTCCCCGTAGCGCCACGCGGCGAATTCGGGGCGGAGCGGGGCACCGACACGCACCAGGGTCAGACCCTCGGGGTGGCGCGCCAGGCCGATGTTCTCGGTGGAGACCCGGATCCGCGTGTCCCGGAAGATCCGCTCGCAGTCCTCCACCGCCTCCCAGCGCTCCTCCAGCGGGGACAGGTTCCAGCGTTCGCACTTGCGGCAGACGACCCAGAGGCGTCCGCGCGCGCTGTCGAAGGCGAGGCGGCGGCCGACGGGGAAGGACTCGATGACCTCGTTGGCGCCGAGTGGTTTCCGGCAGAACATACACGACTTGAACACGCTGGTCCCCCATGCCTCGTTTCTTGTCCGTCAATGGCTGCAACCGCACTATGAGAACCTACGCCCGACACCTCTGATTTGCTCACTTGCCGCTTCCGCCCGGACACCGGAGGAACCCCATGGAATCCGCGAACACCGCGCTCATCACCGACCCGATGGCCCTCTTCGGATTCCTGGCCGCGCTCGTGGCCCTCATCTTCTGGGTCTCGGAGCTGCCGCGTTTCAAGAAATTCTTCGAGTACGTCCCTCCGGTCATCTTCGTCTACTTCGTTCCGATGCTGACCACGACCGCGGGGATCACGCCGGGCGAATCGGCGCTCTACGGCTGGAATTCGTCCTATCTTCTCCTCTTCGCGCTCTTCATGCTCATGGTATCGGTGGACTTCGAGAGCGTCCTGAAGCTCGGCCCGATCGCGCTGCTGATGGTCTTCGCGGGCACGTTGGGGATCGTCGTCGGGGGGCCGATTTCGCTCCTGATCTTTCGCGACATGCTGCCGGCCGACGCGTGGCAGGGCTTCGCGGCGCTCTCCGGGAGCTGGATCGGGGGCACGGGCAACATGTTGGCGATCTCCGAGAGCGTGGGGACTTCCGCCGATGCGATGGGAACCGTGATCGTGGTGGACACGGTGGTCGGGTACGGGTGGATGGGGGTGCTGATCGCGATGGCGGGGCTGCAGGCTCGCTGGGACCGGCGCACCAGGGCGCGCACCGGGGTGATCGAGGCCACCAACGACCGTCTGCAGGCGATCAGCCGCGAACGCACGCCGATCACCCTGCGCGACGCGGTCATGATGATTGGCCTGGGGATGGCGTGCGCGGTGGCCGCAAGGTTCGCGGGCAACGGGCTGCCCGCGCACGGCGACCCCACGATCATCACAGGCACGACCTGGGCGGTCCTGATCGTGGTGACGGGTGGCCTCATCCTTTCATTCACGCCGCTGCGACGGCTGGAGACGAAGGGCGCGTCGCACCTCGGCTACACGGCGCTCTACCTGCTCCTGGCCGGGATCGGGGCGCGGGCCGACCTGCGGGCCGTGCTCGATGCGCCCGTCTACCTGCTGGCGGGGGTCGTCTGGATCGCGATCCATGTGGCGATCCTGCTCGTCGTCGCCCGCCTCGTGCGCGCCCCGCTCTTCTTTGTCGCGACGGGGAGCATGGCCAACATCGGCGGGGCGGCTACGGCGCCGGTCGTGGCTGGGGTGTACCACCGCGCGATGGCCCCGGTCGGGCTCCTGATGGCGGTCGCGGGGTACATCCTGGGAATCTACGGGGCGTACGGGTGCGCGTGGCTGCTGGGGCTGGTGGGGGGATGATAGTGGCTTGCGATCCGCGCCATCGTTAGCTTTTGGTGACCGTATATCTTCCTGTTCTGTAGCATACCGGCAACACCCGCCATCATACGGTTCGGGCCTGACACGGAGCCTGGGGCGACCGAAAGCTGCCGGCCGAACCACCACCACCCGGAGACGGAAATGACGAAGCGTTGGAATGGACTTGGGATCCCCACGGATCGGCTGCGGCTGTTTCCCGCCCTGATCGCCCTGATGGTCCTCGCCGCATGCGGAGGGGACGACGACCCTGTTGAGCCCGATCCCCCGGTCGCGGATGCGATCGCGATCTCGCCGGCGTCCGTCACCCTGACCTCCGTCGGCGAAACCGCCCAGTTCACCGCCAGCGTCACGGACCAGTACGGTGATCCCTTCACCGCGACCGTGACCTGGTCGTCGAGCGACAACGAAGTGTTCACGGTGAGCCCGAGCGGTGTGGTTACCGCCACGGCGACCGGAACGGGGACGGTCACGGCGGCGGTCGGGAATCTGAGCGCCACGGCCTCCGTCACTGTCAACCTGCCTGCAGCGACTGAAATCTCGGTCACGCCGGAATCCGTCACCCTGACCTCCGCCGGCGAAACCGCCCAGTTCACAGCCAGCGTCACGGACCAGTTCGGCGACCCCTTCCCCGCGGACGTGACCTGGTCTTCGAGCGACACGGAAGTGTTCACCGTGAACGCGGCCGGCCTGGTCACCGCCGTGGCAGACGGATCGGGTACGGTCACGGCGGCGGTGGGAGATCTGAGCGCCACGGCCTCCGTCACCGTCGACATCAACCTGCCGCCGATGGTCAGGGAGGGGGTCCGCACAGGGCTTACCGTGCCCATGGCAGCGCGGGGCGGGCCGCTCCCGTGGCTGGCCGCCACCCGCTTCGAGGACCCCGACGACGATGTCCTGGATCTCACCTATACCGTCGAGGTGGGAGATTCCGCGGTGGCCCGCGCGGAGGTGGTCATCGACAGCGACCGCAATCCGTCGGTGGTCATGTACGGTGTGGGTGCCGGGACGACCACGCTGACCACCACGGCCACCGATCCCGGCGGTCTCTCGGCCGATGTCACCATCAACCTCGCGGTCGCCGATTCGGACTACTCCCCGCTGGGGGTTCTTTCCGTCGGCAACAACAAGGTCGAAATCCCGGCCATCTCCCTGGTGGGTGGGTGCAGCGAACCGCTTGTCGGTGTTGAGGGGGGCAGCGGCTACGCGGCCACAATCCACAGCGCCAAGTGGCAGTCACGCGCCGATTCGTCGTCCGCATGGACCGACATCGCTGGCACGGAACAGACGGACGGGCGACTGTGCTCCTATTCCACCCAGACCGCGGGCGAATACCGCCTGGTCATGGACATGACGCTCAGCCTCGACGACAATCTCGATCCCCTGCGGGGTGGGTATCGCTCGGCGAACACCTTCATCGTGGAAGAATCCACGGTCAACCGGGCACCCGAGCTGAGCGCGAGGGCGCGGAACTCCATGCAGCTGTCGGTCGGGGGCGGGCCTGACTGGGTGGTGCCGGGCGCGCACTTCAACGATCCGGACGGTGACGATCTCGAGTACACGTTTGTGGTCAGCGACACCGCTCTGATCTCTGCGGAAATGCAGGAGGACACCCTCGGGCGCAATCTGCTGGTCGCCTCCGGCATTGCCGAGGGCAGCGGTACCATCACGATCACGGCCACCGATCCGGACGGCCTCACCGCCGAAATGTCTCTGGCCACGGTAGTGGACACCTCGGGGTACACCCGGGCCGAGACCGTCCGCATAGGCAACGGATCGCTCACCCTGTCCGGATTCACCATCAACACATGCTCGCCGCCATTCATCAATGCGCAGGGCGTTGACGGGGGACGCTACACGGTCCATTCCGCGCATTGGCAGAGCAGAAGCGATTCCACCGCTGCCTGGACCGACATCGACGGCACGCAAGTGACCACCGGACAACTGTGTCCCTACGCCTCGGACACTCCCGGCGACTACCGCCTGGTGTACCAGGTCACGGCCGTCATCATCCCGGGCCTGCCTGCGCTTGAGGGCGACTACGCCAGCCGGAACTTCTTCACCGTGTCCAGCGGTGACTAGCGGCGCAGGCTGGCGCCGGGCTGGAACCAGGAGGATCCGCCGCCGGCTCCGGAGCTTTCGGGGCCGGCGGCGCTCTCGCGTCCGA
>JAPOOQ010000015.1 GCA_026713345.1 Gemmatimonadota bacterium
GCGCTGGCACGCAACGCCCAACCCCATCACCGCCGAGGAAAGACAGCGGTGGAACGAGGAACAACCGGTTGGTCGTGAGAGCGGCCGCCGCATTCAGCTCGACGATTTTCCCTGGCTGCCCGAGCACAAGGCCTTCTTCGACCGGCTTCTGGCCGACGACGAGGAGAACATCTGGATGCGCACCCCTCCCCCACCCGACCCCGCACCCGCACGCTGGACCGTTCTAAGCTCCGAGGGACGCTGGCTCGGCGTGGTCCGGATGCCCGACGGCTTCAGGCTCAGCCAGGTCGCGCGCGGCCGCATCTACGGTATCCACCGCGATGAACTGGGGGTCCCGACGGTAAGGGTTCATCGGTTGGCGGGTCGGGGATAGTCCCTGAGTCGCAACGAGGGCGTGGCGCTATCCTCTCAACCGATCCAGCGGCCAGAGCTGCACTGACTCCACTCCGAGTTCGTCCCGATACTTCCCCAGGATGTAGTCCTCGCCGATCTCGTAGATTTCCAGGTCCTTCGGCGTCTCCACCAATCCCAACACCTGTCCCTGCACGTCGAATACGGTCCAGAGCGGTGCAGGCCTCTCCTCGTCGTGGAAGTCGTATTCCCGCACCCAGAGGTGACCCGCCCCGTCCGCGATGATCGAATTGAACGCGGGGAAGTGCTCGGCGACGGGTACGGATCGGAATTGGCGCCGAAGCTGTTGGGGACTCTGACCGGGCATCGGCGGGATTCCCGAGATGTAGGCGTCGACATCGCTGTCGGTGACCGGGCGCGGCTCATGGTCCAGGCGGACGACCCGGGCGAGCGTGCCGTCATGAGTGAACGCCTTCAGTTCGTAGCGGCTCGTGGTACCGATGACGACAAGGCTGCCCCACAGTTCCAGGACCCGAGCTCTTTCGAAGACCTTGCCGAACAGGCGTCCGTCCGGGGAGATGTACGGCTCCAGACCCTCGTGCGTTCCCAGCGAGCTGTGCACCTGACCCTCGCCATCCCTGAATTGCACCATCACGGTGTCCTCTTCTTCCCGGGACCACCTGACGAGCACCCTGCCGTCGCCTGTTGTTGCCATCGGCCTCCAGAGGAACCCGCGCGTTTCGCCATGGTCCGCCATGGTGAAGGAGCGTCCATGATTGCCCTCGGAATCGAAGACCGAGACGGCCGCACGAAATCCGTACCAAGCGGCGATCGAGTCGCCCGGCCACGACCGGATACCCAGTAGGTTTTGGAATTCGCCGGGTCCTTCGCCGTTCCCTCCACGCGTTGACAGGTGGGTTCCCAGCGCATCGAAATAGCGCAGTTCGTTCGTGCCCCCATTCGCCACGACGATACGTCCGTCGGGCAATCGCATCGCACCCGTCACCCGGGACAGCAGGTACGGCTCCTCGTCATCCCGCTCCTCGATGGAGACCTCGGGCTCGGGTCCGATCCGCCAGCCCACCCGCGAGCCGTCGGGAGGACGCGGGTTCTCGAGGATGCGGATCCCGGCGCTGTCTCGGACCTGAGCGGCCAAAGCGCCGGCCTGCGAGTTCTCCGCCTGGCAGGAGAGCACTGCCAGGGAAAGTAGGAGCGGTGCGGCGTAGAAGCGTATCAGCCAGTCTGCGGGAGTCCTCTTCATGCTAATCCCTTCTTGGCCAAAGCCCGGAGCTCGTGATCCAGAACGGTCTCGACCTTCCATCGGCGCTTCGTGACGCTCGACCTGTCGTCCAAGGTAACCTATGGCCCGCGCGGCGCCACATCGCATCAGGACCCCTCGACCAACTCATAGACCGCCACACTCTGCTCGTCGAACTCGCCCCTTTCAAGCAGCAGCACCCACCCCGGGCCCGCGTCGAGGAGGGTCCGGCCCGACGGTATCATGAGGCGGTGGAGCCATGTCCCGTCCGGACCCAGCAGGTGGAACTCGGCGCGGCCCCCCAGGTCGCGCCAAGCGTGCGGCACCACCCACACGCTGCCGTCCGGTAGCGGCAGGAGCCCTCCCGACACGTAGGCGGGAAAGCTCTCCGACAGGCCGTCCCGAATCTCCGGCCACGTTTCCCTCTCGAAACTGCGGCGCTCCTCGGCCGTTTCGTACCGGGCCAGGTAGGCGTCGCGGTAGCGGTTCAGGTGCTCGCGCGTGACCTCGAGGTCCGGGCCATTCCATCTTGCGACGCGTGTGATGCCGCCGTTCCAGTCGACGTGTTCGAGTTCGTAGTCATCCGCCGATCCGTACCAGACACCGGTAACCGTGACCGCGAAGGCCATGTCCCTCCCCCACGTCACCGGCATGGAGGCCCCATACTCGCTATAGATGTAGCGCTCCGTCCCGGGAATCCCGGAGCGCAGGGTCATCACATTGTCGTCCCGCTCCCGGGTCAGCGACATTTCCCACCGGTACCTGGTACCCTTGGCCTGAGTGAGCTCCCATTCAGTGTCCGGCCACGCTGTGAAGACCACGTCGCCGTCCGGCGAGCATGCGGGTACCCCATACGGGCCGGCCCCGTCGAACCCCCGTGTGTCAGTCACGACGCCGTCCGAATCGAGTTCGGTGATTCGGTACAACTGCCAGTCGTATGCCGTGATCGTTGCTCCCAGGCAGCCCCGCAGCAACCAGAGTCCCTTGTATTCGCCCGGCCCCTCGCCGTCGCGCCCGCTGGTCCACACGTGCCGCCCGCCCGCGTCGAACATTCGAACCTCGGGAA
>JAPOOQ010000016.1 GCA_026713345.1 Gemmatimonadota bacterium
CCCGCCACGCTTTTCCTGGCGATGGCCGCCTTCGCAAACCCGCAACTCACCGCCCAGGAAGTCGCGCGGGTGGAGGTCAGCCCGGCCACGATCACGCTGGAAGTGGGCGAAAAGGCGACGGTTTCGGCCACTGCATACGACGCCGACGGCAACGTCGTCGAGGTGCCCTTCATGTATTTCTCGCGCGGGGGACGGGGCCGGCTGGCCGTGGACCGGTTCACGGGCGAAGTGGAGGCCTTCAAGGGCGGGGAGTTCGAAGTGATGGCCCGGGCGCTGGGGCCGACGCGGGTCAGCGGGACCATGACCGTCGCTGTCGCGTTCCCGCCGATCGACCGGGTCGAGATCTCCGGGTCGGGCGGGCGCTACTACACCGGCGTGACGATGCGCCACAAGGCGACCGTGTTCGACCGCGCGGACGATGCGCGCGATGTGCCGGTGATCTGGAGCACCTCCGACGAGTCCGTCGCCACGGTCGACCGATTCGGGGTGTTCACCGCCCACGGGCCGGGCGAAGTCATGCTCGAAGCGGCCGCGGAGGGCATTGTTGGACGGATTACGTACCTGGTGGCCAACAACCCGGTCACCGCGATGGCCGTCGAGGCCAGCCAGGCCCGCGGACGGACGGGGGATGTCATCCACTTCACGGCCACGCCCTCCGACGCCGGCGGCTCCGCCGTTGACGACATCCCGGTCACCTTCTCGCTGAGTTCCGACCCCGACGAGATCGCCACCGCCGATTTCCCGCCCGCCGAGGTGGACCGGATGGGCCGCTTCGTGGCCTACAAGCCGGGCGTCTACACCGTGATGGCGAGCGTCCCCGGGCAGACCGCGCACGCGACCGTGGAGATCCTGCCGCGGCACGTGGCCGAGGAGGTGCAACTCGTGGGCCATGCGCCGGTGCGCAACGTGTCGACGTCGGATCTGTGGGTGTGGGAGGGCGCCGATGGGCGCGACTATGCGATTACGGGCACGCACAGCGGGTACGGCAGCGCGTACTGGTGGGACGTGACGGACCCCGCGAACCCGGTCCTGACCGATTCGCTCATCGTCGATGCCCGCACGACCAACGACGTGAAAGTCTCGGAGGACGGCAACATCTGCGTGATCTCCCGCGAGGGGGCGTCCAACCGGCGAAACGGGATCGTGATCGTGGACTGCAGCGATCCGAGCAACATCGAGATCATCTCGACCTACGACGACGAGCTGACCGGCGGCGTGCACAACCTTTTCATTTACGATGGCCACGTGTACGCGGTGAACAACGGGATTCGCTTCGACGTGATCAACATCGAGGATCCGGCGAACCCGCACCGTGTCGGCCGCTTCGAACTCGACACGCCCGGCCACGCGATCCACGACATCTGGATCGTGGACGGGATTGCCTACACGTCGAACTGGGGCGACGGGGTGGCGGTAATCGACGTGGGCGGCGGCAACAGGGGCGGCAGTCCGGCGAACCCGGTCGAGATGGCGCGCTTCCGGGACATCGGCGGCGCGACGCACGCCGCATTCCCGTACCAGAGTCCGACGGGGAAGTTCTACATCTTCATGGGCGACGAGATCGGGGCGCCCGCCTTCGACGGGCAGGAGGACGGCCGCACGCCGGAGTTCATGGCCGGCTACATCCACGTGGTCGACTTCACCGACCCCGAAAACCCCGAGGAAGTGGCCCGTTACGAAATCCCCGAGGCCGGTTCGCACAACATGTGGATCGAGGACGACCGGCTCTACGCGGCGTTCTACCAGGGCGGGTTGCGCGTGGTGGACATCTCCGGTGAACTGAAGGGGAACCTGTACCACCAGGGACGCGAGATCGCCGTGTACAAGGCGTACGATCCGGACGGCGTGGTTGCGAATGCGCCATTCACCTGGGGACCCCAGATGCACAAGGGCAACCTCTTCTTCGCGGAGTACTTTTCGGGGATGTGGGCGGTGAAGCTGTTGCCGCGGAGGGTGCTGATTCCGTGACCCGGCGTGGCCGGGGCGTGGCCGCCTGTGTGGCCCTTTTCGCCATGGCCGCGTCCCACGATCGCGCGGCTTCGCAGTCCTACTGGGTCTACGTGGCAGCCGAATCGGAGGACGAAGTCGCGCTGCTCCGGTACGATGCGGGCGGCGACCTCGTCGTCGAGAAGACGATCACCACCGGCTGGCTGAGGGCCGAGATCGAGGCCCCGCACGGCCTCGCGGTCGACCCGGCCGGGGAGTACTGGTACCTCACGCTGGGACACGGCTTCCCGAATGGCCGCCTCGTCAAGTACGCCACGGGCGCCGATACGCTGGCCGGCGTCACCGACCTCGGCCTCTTCCCGGCCACGATCGCCGTCCCGCCGCACGGCGCGGTCGCCCTCGCGGTCAACGCCAACTTTCACGGCGACCACGTGCCCTCAACCGTCACGATCGTCGACCTCGAAACCATGTTCCCGATCGCGGACGTGGTGACGTGCACCATGCCGCACGGCTCCCGCTTCAACGCCGACGGCACGAAGCACTACTCGGCGTGCATGATGGACAACCAGCTCGTCGAGATCGACGGCGCCAGGCTCGATGTCGCCCGGCGCCTCGACCTGATCGCCAACAAGCCCGCGATGGCCCCCATGGATGGGCATATGGCCATGGCGCCGCCCGGCGGCGAGAACTGCTCCCCCACCTGGACGACCCCCCACCCGGACGGCCGGCGGGTCTTCGTGCCGTGCAACAAGGGCGACGTGATCCTCGAAGTCGACCTGGAACAGTGGCGCGTCACCCGCCGCATCGAGGCCCCGGGCGCCCCGTACAACCTGGACCTGACGCCCGACGGCACCAAACTTCTGGCCACACTCAAGGGCAGCGCCCAGCTGGGAATCTGGGATGTCGAAACGGGCGAATTGCTGCACATGATCGACTCCCTCATGCGGGTGACCCACGGCGTCATCGCGACGCCCGACGGCCGCTACGCCATCGTGACCGTCGAAGGCATCGGCGGCGACCCCGGCACGGTGGAGGTGATCGAGATCGCGTCGGGCGCCCGCGTCGCGTCGGCACAGATCGGCAAACAAGCCGGAGGAATCGCGCTATGGAAGATGGAAAGATGACCCAATCGAGCATGCAGATGTCCCACCGCTTGCCGCGGAAACACGCCATTCCCGCGCTGGCCGCCCTCGCCGCCCTGATCGGCGCCACCGCCTGCCAGCCCTCCCCCGACCCCTCCGCCTCCGAGAACATCCCGGGCTGGCAGTGGTCCGACGAGCAGGTTCTGGAAACCGTCAACGCGGTCCGCGCGGGCCGCAGCCTGCAGCCCGACAGCTGGCCCGGCGGCGCCCGCGTCGCCGTCCTCCTCTCCTTCGACGTCGACAACGAGACGGTCCTCGGCCTGCGCTACGGCGACGCCACCGTCGGCTCCCTCTCAAAGGGCCAGTTCGGCGCCCGCGTCGCGCTCCCCCGCGTCGTCGACCTCCTCGACCGCGAGGGCATCCCCGCCTCGTTCTTCATCCCGGCGGTCAGCCTCGTCCTCGATCCGTCCCAGATCGGCGTCATCCAGGCCGCCGGCCACCACGAGTTCGCCATACACGGCTGGATCCACGAGCTGAACTCGAGCCTGGAGGCCGACGTGGAACGTGCCCTTCTGCAGCGCGCCGTCGACTACATGACCGAGGTCACCGGCACGCGCCCGCTCGGCTACCGCGCCCCGTCGTGGAACTTCAGCCCCAACACGCTGGGCATTCTGCGCGAGATGGGCTTCCTCTACGATTCGTCGCTGATGGCCGACGACCGCCCGTACGAGATCGACGCCAACGGCGAGCCCACGGGCATGATCGAACTGCCCGTCGAGTGGATCCTCGACGATGCGCCGCTCTTCAACCCGCTCGGCGACCGCTATTCACCCCCGCGTGACGTGCTCCAGGTGTGGAAGGACGACTTCGACGGCGCCTACGCCGAAGGCACCATGTTCCTGCTGACGATGCACCCGCATGTGATCGGCCACCGGTCCCGGATCGTCGTCCTCGACGAGCTGATTCAGTACATCAAGGGACACGAGGATGTCTGGTTCGGCACCCACCTGCAGGCGGCCCGGTGGGTGAAGGAGCAGGCGGGGATGTAGCGGGGCAGGTCAGCGATGGGAGTCCCAGGCGGCGGCCAGCCCGCGGTCGAAAGTCACGAGCCTCTTTGGCTCGCGCCGGAGACAGCAGGCCAGATGGACCAGGTCGCGGGCTTCGAGGCCGGGGTGCCGGACCGACAGCTTCCGGGCCAATTCGACATCCCGGCGTTCCACAGGCCATATCTCCGACACCGTCGCGTTCACCAGGTCGAACGCCGCATCGGCAACCCGGCGGCGCCCGGTTCGAAGGTACCGGTGCAGGATTTCCTGAAGAACTTCGGCCGAAGTCGACAGGCGGAGGTCCCTTTTCCGGGCATGAATGAAGAAGGCCCGCGCCTCGTCCCGCAGGGGATGCGCCGCACCCACGAAATACATGAACAGGCTGGCGTCGACGAAAATCATTCGGCGAGCAGCTCCGGGTAGCGGGTCTCGACGATCCGCCGCTTGACCTCCGGCCAGTCCGGCTCGCTGGCGCCGGGAGGGTGAAGCACGTCACAGGCGGCAGCGAACTCCCGCAACTCGGCGGTCGTAAACCTGCGCGGACGCGACGCCGCAAGTTTTTCCTCGGCGGCCTCCCGCATCCACTCCCCCAGCGACTTCCCCTCGCGCCTCGCCTGGTCCTGATATCGGACCTTGGCCGTCTCCTTGACGATGATGTGTATGCGCATCACGTTGCTCCTGTGCAGGATTGCTGTGCATGCACATGATAGCGACACACTCCTGTTGCCGTCAACGTCTTGTTTCCTTCTGACGCACCAGCGGGACTACTCGAAGTCCTCTACACCCTGCTCCTTGTACCAGCCCAGGTGTCTGCCGATGGGGATCCCCAGCAGCGGGCGCTCGACGACCGCGCCGGCCTTCTTCAGCCCCGTCGCCAGCCCGAAGTCCACGTAGTCCTTGCCGGCGTGGATCTCGACGACCTTGCCTTCCATCGCCGGGTACTTCTCGAGCAGGGAATCCACGACGCGCTGCGCCCAGGTGCGGCGCTCCGCGGCGGGGAGGTCGCCCAGGGACAGGTCGTACCACTGGATGCGAGCGTCGGGGTCGAGCAAACCATACTTCGCGCTCAGGATATACCAGGGCAGGCCGGAGCGCTCGGCGTAGATCCGCCGGCTCCGCCACAGGGGGGACACGTAGAGGTCTTTGGCCGGCACGCGGCTGGCCCATTCGAGTTTCCCCTTCACGCAACCCACAAGGACAACCTCTGACGTCAACTGCTCACCGCCACCGCCTCCGCCCCCTGGCACACCGTCTGTTCCCTCCATGCGCATGGCTCCAATTGGCCGCTGGCCGTGATCGTTGGATACTATCTATCTAGCTTGACGAGGCCCCCGGGGCAAATCGGGGGATGATGACAGACTTGGTGCCGGGTGCGGACGAGCACGCCGGGCCCCGAATGGAGCGGACATGATTCGGCGGACGCCAAAATGAAGGCAGCGCGGGCCGGAGCGGCGATCGTGGCGATCGCGGCGGCGTTCTCCCTGTCGGCGGCGACCGCGCCGGGGCCGGACGCCCAACCCCCCGCCCCCCCCGCCCCGCACTGCGACGCCCTCGCGCCCACTCCCGGGGCCACGCTGCTCCCGTCCCGCGACCTGTACTGCCTGTTCCTCACGCCGAGGTACGGCCTCGAGTACATGTCCGGCCACCTCGAGCTGCGGACACCCCACACGCCCTTCGGGGTCGCCGTGAATGCCGCCGGCCACCACCTCTACGAGGGCATCCTCACCCTGAGCGGACTGCCCGAGCCCTCGGCGCTGGGCGACTTCGACCACATCGTCGCGTGGCTGGCCTCGCCCATCTTCGATACGATCGTCGCGCTGGGACCCGTCGCCAACGGGACGCAGAGCATCGGCGAGATCGGCCTCAACAAGTTCATGATCCTGATCACCGCCGAGGAGCGCCCGGACGCCCCCGAGTGGGAGGGACGGCTGCTGCTGCGCGCGTCGTCGCCGTCTTCGCGCATGTCCCCGCCCGACATGCAGGAATTCCTGCTGGGGGGACTGGGGACGGAGCCGGGCGACACCGGGATGGCGGCCGCCCACGAACACGCCGGGGGCACCCCCCCCTGGCCCCACCCCTCCATGCCCCCCGCGCTCACCATGTTCCCCGCGCTGATGGCCCTCGCCCCCCCCGCCGCCACCCCCTTCCTCCCCGGCACGGCCACCGCGCTCCGGGCACGGCGGGGGCCCTCCTCCCCCTTCCCCCCCCCGGCCCCCCCCCCCCCCCCCCCCCCGTCCCGCCGGGGGCCGGGGGGGGGGCGGCCGCGGGGGGGGCGGGGCCCCGGGGGCGCGGGGCGGGCGGC
>JAPOOQ010000017.1 GCA_026713345.1 Gemmatimonadota bacterium
ACGGCTCAGCCGCGAGGTACCAGCCTCGGTATGTTCCCCTCGGTGCGGGGATGACCTCGCGCGTGCGCAGAGCGTCACGAAGTACCGAGACCCACGCGTCCCGACTCCTGTCATCCACCTCGACTGTCATTCGTCTCCACCCATCCCTTTCCGGTTTCCGTGAATCGAATCGGGTCCCCCCAACGTGCGGGCGCCTCACTTCTTCGTGCCTCGCCGTGGATCGGTGTTGGGCAACCTAGCGTCTACGTCCTGGCTGCGCCAGCCTATGGCTCGGCTTCCCAGACTGCATTGCTTCGGGAAAGTCCGCGCGCTTCACCATGCGGCAACGCGTGGCCTTAGAGGCCCCGATTCTATCCAGCCATTCCCGGACGGGGTGGCACCGCCAGCGGTTCTCTCAACCGTTCTCTCCGGTCGAAGAGACATAATCGCTCCACGCCTCCATGACCTCGCGCCGCCGCTCGAACAGGTCGCTCCGGAAGTACGCTCCTTCGACCCCGCCGACCGTGTGGGCCAGCGCCGCCTCGGCGACCGTGCGCTCGACGCCGGTTTCCGCAGCCCAATCACGGAACGAACTCCTGAAGCCATGCACCGTGCTCTTGATCTCCAGCTTCCGCACCAGCTTCGACAGGGGAGAGTTCTGCGGCGGCAGACCCCTCAGACTCGGAAAGACCAGCCCGTTGGTCCCGGCGATGTCGCGGGCCTGGCGCAAGACCGCGAGAGCACCCTCAGAAAGCGGAACCCGGTGCTCGCGGCCGGCCTTCATCCGCGCCTCGGGGACTGTCCAGGTGGCCGTGTCCAAGTCGAACTCGTCCCAGCGTGCCAAGCGGGCCTCGCCGCTACGAGTGGCCGTCAGGACTATGAATTCGAGGGAGAGCCGCGTTCCCAACCAAGCATCCGCATCTCGAATCATCTTGAGCGCGGCTCCAACTTCCGAGTGCGGCAGGGCTCGGTGGTGCTTTTGCCGGGCACCCTTGCGTGGCAACGCCGCGGCGATCGCGTCGCCAGCGGGGTTGTCCTCCCTGTAGCCCTTCGCTACCGCCCACTTCATCACGGCCCCAATCCGGTGCCGGACGCGAGAAGCGGTGACGCGCTTCTCGTTCCAAATCGGAGCGAGGCACGCGAGCACATCGCCGGTGTTGATCTCGCTGACGCGCTTCCGCCCCAGCTTCGGGAAGGCGAAGTCACGAAGCGTCTGCCGCCAGCTCCTCTCGCTGCTACCGTTCTTCCAGTTCTTGGCGTGAAGCGCGATCACCGTCTCGGTGGCCTGTTCAAAGGTCGGGATTCCGCCGCCACGAGGATCCCGGCCCTGGACCACCGCTCGCCGGTTATCGAGAGCCTTGGCCCGCGCCTCGGCCAGCGTTACGATGGGGTACGCACCCAGTCCCATGTTGAACGGCCTGCCGTTGATCTTCAGCCTCTGCGCCCAGGTCCTCGAGACCCGTCCCGTCACCGTTGGCTTCACGAGCAGTGAGAGTCCGTGGCCACCCCGGCCATCACCGTACCTGCCCGGCCTCGTTACCGTGCGGACGAACGCTGCGCTGAGTCGAGGTCGCTTCATTTGTCTCCTCCTGTTCGGATTCTCGTTATCACCAACCGTTACCACTTGGTGTATGAGACTACAAGAAACCGTGTGAGAGGTCAAGATTCCACAACTCCATGGTCTGCATGGGCTTGCTGGACTGTATACGTCTTATTGACCCCCCCTGAAACGGTAGGATGTCCGCGTAGGTGTCGCCGATCCACCAGGTGAAGGTCGGGGATGACTCCGGGTAGCCGGCCTGCCATTCGCGCTGCAGTTCGGCCATGGCGTCGAGTGCGCGGTCGGTGGGGATGTTGGAATGGATGATGCCGTGGCGGAGGCCCTTGGTCGGGGTGGCCGCGAGCGCCTCCTGGAAGCTCTCGACCGTCCAGTCGATGGCGCGGTCGCCGATGGAGTGGATGCTGACGTGCAGGCCGGCGTCGTGGTAGGCCCGGAAGCGCCTGCGGAGTTCGTCGGGATCCATCGTCGGGTAGCCGCGGTTGCCGGTGTCGGTGCCGGTGAGCTCGCGGTTCCAGTCGTCGTGGAGCCAGGCGGTGCGGGCGCCGCCGCTGCCGTCGATATAGAGCTTGACGCCGCCGGCGATGAGGCGGTCGTCGCCGGTGGACTCGTGGGGGCGGGTGAAGGCGGCGAGCCGTTCCGCGTAGGCGCGCACCTCCTCGATGGTCCCGTCCAGTTCACTCCACAGGGCGAATATGCGGACGGTGAGATCGCCATCGGCAAGGACGTCGGCGTACGCGTCCCAGGTCCTCTGCGTGATCCCGGGGTCCTTGCCGCCGGTCATGCATTCGGCGTTGAAGCCGTCGGCCAGGGAGCGGATTCCCTCGCGTTGCTGGTCGGGGCCGAGGCGGGGGATGAGCCGGGTGACGAGGCCCATCGCCGACTCCTTGAGGACGCCGGTGGGCTGGCCGGCAGCGTCCCGGTCGATGGTGCCGCCGGGCGGATCGGGGGTGTCCGCCGTGATCCCCGCCATCTCCAGCGCGACCGAGTTGGCCGTGCCGTAGTGCCCCATCGTGTGCATCAGCCAGACGGGCCGGCCTTCGTCCACCTCGTCCAGATCGGCGGCCTGGATGTAGCGCACCTCCTCCAGCTTGCCCTCGTCCCAGCCCCCGCCCCGCACCCACTCCCCCTCGCCCACGAGCGCTGCCTGTTCGGCCACCATCCGCTGCACGTCCGCGATGTTCTCGACGTTCGGGTAGCTCATGTCGAGGTTGTAAAGGCGGTTCGCGCCCCCGCTCGCGAAGTGCACGTGCGCGTCCATCAGCCCGGGGGTGACCGCGCGGCCCGCGAGGTCGACGCGCTCGGTTCCGGGACCCACCATCGCCTCGATCTCCGCCGCCGTCCCCACGGCGACCACGCGCGCGCCCCGCACCGCGACGGCTTCGGCCACCCGGCTCTCCGCGTCGAG
>JAPOOQ010000018.1 GCA_026713345.1 Gemmatimonadota bacterium
CGGTTCATGCGTCCTTGTGTTTCGGGTTGTATGCAGGGCAACCTTAATGATAACGCGCCGCGCTTGAACGGTTGCCGGGATTCCGGGTCAGCGAATGGGGTTGGCTTCCGGCACCCGTCCAGCCGCCCGGCAGGGGGCCTGGCCGCGCGGAATTTGAGGAGTTCGAAATGCGAAGTGAACGACACTTCATCCTTTTCCTGAGCACAACTCTGGCAGCCTGCCAGAGCGATACCCGGCCACCCCCCGATGCCGGCGTCCACATCGAGGACAGCGCCGGCGTACGGATCGTTGAGTACGCCGTGACCCCCGACACCGAAGCTCCCTTCCGCTTCGCACCCGAACCCCTGTACCGCTACGGGGCCGGCCCGGGCGACTACATGTTCACCTGGGTCGCGGCCGGGGTGCTGCTCAACGATGGGGGCGCCGCGATCTACGATGCCGCGAGTGGCGACCTGGTGCTTCTGGGACCCGACGGACGGTCCGCCTCGGTTCTCGCAAGCCGCGGCGAGGGTCCGTCGGAAGTGGATGGTCCCCCGAAGGCGATGTTGCCACTGGGACTGGACAGCCTGCTCGTCCAGGACTACGCCAACACCCGGTTCTCGCTCTTCGCGGGCGGCTCCTTCGTGCGCACGACGACGATCGCGCCGGAACTCAGCCAGGCTTTCGGCGCGCGCGGGATCACCGATGACGGCAATGTCCTGATGTCCTCCACGCGGAGTGTGCGCCCTTCGCAGGAGGGCTGGGAGCCCGGCTACTTGGTCCGCCTCGATCTCGCCGACGGAGCAATCGACACCATCGCTTCATACGACTGGGTGCCGCCCCGACCCCCGATCGGCACGCGCACGAGGAACCCCGCCTCACACCACGGTGCAATCGTGCCCGTCCGCGGAGAGTTCGTCCACGCGCGCACCGACAAGCCGGAACTCACCTGGCGCCGGATGGACGGTTCGATCCGGCAGATCGCTCGGTGGCACCCCGAGTGGGTCTATCCCACCGACGAACACCGGGACCAGCTGGCGAAGGAGATGGAGAGCGGGCTCCAGGACGAACTCGGGACACTGACGGAAGAGGACCGGGCTGCGACGATTGAGAGCGCGCTGGCCACATTCCAATTCGACGCCGACAAGCCGCTGCCCCTCTTCACTGGCCTGATGGCGGACGACGAGGGTCGTGTCTGGCTGCGCGAATACTACCCGTCCCTGGAAACCACGACGCGGTCCTACATCGTCTTCTCCCCCGATGGCATGAGGCTGGGTCAGGTCAACGTCCCGGAAGGGCTCCGCGTCTTCGATGTCAACCGCGGACGGGTACTGGGGGTCATGAAGGGTGAAATGGACGTGTTGAACGTGGTGGTTTACAAACTGGTGGAGAGATAGGAGATACCGGACATGATGCGAAACAGATGCGAACTCAACCTGATGCCGGTCACCGACCGATCCCGACGCGGCTTGCTCCTGGGCGCACCGTTGCTTGCGGCGGCCCTCGGCGCCTGCGGAGGCGCAAGTGAAATCCGCGAGACCGCGGGCATCACGGTCCAGACCGAGGACAGCGCCGGCGTAAGGATCGTCCAGTATGACGGGATGCCGGAAGTCGATGCGCCCTTCCAGTTCCGGGCGGAGCCACTCTACCGCCACGGCACCAATCCGGGCGACTACACCTTCCAGAGGATCCACCCCGGCAGCCTCTTCCCGGACGGCAGTGCCGTAGTCTCGGACATTGGCAACGAGGAACTGGTCGTGCTGAGCGCGGACGGCACTTCGCACGAGGTGATTGCCGGGCCGGGAGAGGGACCGGGCGACGTCGACTACGTGGGGGCCACGTTTGCGCTGGGGCAGGACAGGTTTCTTGCGGTCGACCAGTTCCTGTACCGGGTGACCTTCTTTGACGCCGGTTCGGTCGAGCGCACGGTGGACATCCGGCACGCGGACGGCCTGGGTGTCACGGGAATCGGCGCCTCCGGACAACTGCTGATGACCACGAGTTCGTTCAGGTCCGGGTTTGAAGAGGAGTGGCTGCGCGGGTACATGGCCCGGCTCGACATGGAGACCGGGGCCGTCGACACGGTCGCGTCCTACGACATGATTGCGCGTCCTCCGCCGGAGCTGCGGTGGAACCCGATCGGAGCTGGCGGCTGGGTCACGGTCTCGAACGGCCAGTTCGTCTACACCAGATCCGACAGGCCGGAGGTCACCTGGCGTCGTCCCGACGGCACCGTGACCCAGATCGTGCGGTGGCAGGCCGAGCCGGCTCCGCTGACCGAGGAGATGCTGGAGGGTATCGAGGCGGGACTCCGGGCAAGCAACCAGATGGCCAACCCGGGCGCCGCGGATGCCGACATCGATCGCATGACCGACAATGACATGGCCATCTACAGGGCGGTCATCGGCGGGCCAATGCCCCTCTTCACCACGACCTTCGCCGACGCCGAGGGCCGGATATGGCTGCCCTCCTACCGGCCGGGCGACAGTAGCGAAGGTGTGCCCGACTACACCGTCATCTCCGCCGACGGGGAGTGGCTGGGCAGGGTGGTGGCCCCGCTGAGGCATCGCATCCTCGATGTGGCCCACGGGCTCGTGCTGGGGGTCCAGCTGGACGAAATGGATGTGGAAACGGTTGTAGTGTACGAGCTGGCGAGAGGTGGCTGACGTGGCCGTGTACGAGGTGGTGCGGGGGTAGCTGAAGCTTATTTCCTTGCAAATTGATGTTATATCTTTCAATTTACAAGGATGATACAGCGTAGAATCCTGAAAGCCATCCGACGTGCGCTCAATCGACAGGCGGCCACGGCCTTGCTGGGTCCACGGCAGGTGGGCAAGACGACGCTCGCCCGCGAGATAGCGCGGACAACCCGGTCACTGTATCTGGACCTCCAGTCGAGAGCCGACCGGAGCCGGCTCGCCGACCCTCGCCTCTTTCTCCAGCGGTACGAGAACCGGCTCGTCATTCTGGACGAGATCCACCGTACCCCGGAGCTCTTTCCCGAGCTGCGGGGGATGATCGACGAGGGGCGGCTGCGCGGGCGCAGAACCGGGCGCTTCCTTATCCTGGGGTCGGCCTCGATGGAGTTGCTGAAGCAGGCGGGCGAGAGTCTCGCCGGGCGAATCGAATTCGTCTCGCTGGATCCGCTGGATGTGATCGACGCTGCTTCGGACGACGATGATGTGACATCGCTCTGGGTCCGTGGCGGCTTTCCGGACAGCTTGCTGGCCGGAAGCGAAGAAGACAGCCTGGCCTTCCGGCAGAATTTCATCCGCACCTATCTCGAGCGTGACCTGGCGGAGTTCGTCCGGATTCGCGCTCCTTCGGAGACTCTCGGGCGTCTCTGGACCATGCTGGCCCACGAGCAGGGCGGCCTGCTCAACATCTCGAAGCTTGCGCGGAACCTGTCCATTAGCACTGCCGCCGTCACGCGCTACGTCGACACTCTGGTGAGCCTTCTCCTCTTGCGCCGCCTTCCACCCTTCGCGGCCAACGTGCGCAAGCGGCTGGGCAAGTCACCCAAGGTCTACATCAGGGACAGCGGACTCGTGCACGGACTCCTCGATATCGAGAGCTTCAACGCCCTGGCCGGCCATCCCGTCGTCGGCGCAAGCTGGGAGGGGTTCGTGATCGAAACCCTCCTCACCGCCGCACACCCGAGGACGAGGGCCAGCTTCTACCGGACCGCCGCCGGAGCCGAGATCGACCTCGTTCTGGAGTTGCCGGGGATCCGCCGGCCCTGGGTCATCGAAATCAAGCGCAGCCTTGCGCCGAGTCTCGGCAAGGGGTTCCGGAATGCCCGCGCGGATCTGAGACCGGAGCGCGCTTTCGTGGTTTACGCCGGAGAGGAGCGCTACCCCCTGGCGGATTCGGTCGAAGCCATCGGCTTGCCACAGATGGCGAGGCTGTTGGCGGGCCGGGAGTGGAGCCCCTCAGGGTCGACCAGGGCGCCTGCCTGAATCACAGCGTGCACGCGTGCGGCCAACATGATCGCCGCCAGCGAGCGCAACCCCCGCCAGCCGGCATCTCGCTACGAGGGCGGAGGCTCACAGATGTCCCGCTCCTCGTCATCCTTCTCTTCCGTGAGTGACACGCCGATCCAGAGGTACAGGGTCGTGTCCCCCGGTTCGCTCCACTCCACCACGAGATCGAGTTGCGCCTGTAGCCCGCCCTCGTAGTCGAACCTGACCGGCTTGTCGGATTCGGTGGTGGCCTCGAGTTCCGCATCGCCCAACAGATCCCGGGCGCGCAGCGTCCACGAGCCCGGATTGCCGTCCCAGACCTTCACGCACCCCTTGACGGCCATCCCCGCCACGGGGAACACGGGGCTGCTGTACTCCGCCCGGCCGTCTTCCACCGGCAGCTTGATCCAGCTGCCTCCGTCGTTGATCGCGCGCAGGAGCTGCAGGACCTGGGCGTCGGCCCGTGCGGGGGTGCAGAGCAACGCGAGAGACAGGGCGGCCGCCGCGCCTCCCAAAGAGATGGCGCGGCAGCATCGAGCGCGGGCTTTGGCTTGTCTCACTTCCGCCTCGCCGGCGGCAGATCCAGCTTGCCGCGAATGTCCGAATACCGGATCCGCTCCCGGCGCCCGTCTTTCACCACCAGGTCGCCGTCCACATCGTGGACCGTCACGCTGCCCGACCCCATTTGGCCCACGCGGACGCTGCCGCCAACCGCCTCAACCCTGATGGAGCCCGAACCGTCGGAGATCGTCACGTCCCCTCCCACATCCCGAACGATCACGAGTCCGGAGCCGTCGTTGATCACCACGTTTCCGCTCACGCCCTCGACCTTGAGATTCCCCGAGCTATCCTCCAGCCTCAGGTCGCCGGTCACCCGATGGATGTTGATGCTCCCCGAGCCGTCCTCGATTGTCAGAGACCCCACATCCCGGATCAGGATGTTGCCCGACCCGTCCTCCAGGGTCACGTCGCCCGCATCGCTGATGTGGATGAGGCCCGAGCTGTCGTCGATCCGCAGATTCGTGCCCAGAGGCACCTCCAGCGCCAGATTGATCCGCGCGTACCGGTTCCCGACCCACGAGAAGATCCCGCTCCGGGTGGACGGGTAGGTGGTGTCGAGCCGGTCGCCGCGCAGCGTTACGCCGAGCCCCTCCAGCCGACGCTCGTCGGAAGCGCACAGCTTCGCCGCCAGCCGGAACTCCTCGTTCCCCTCGACGCCTCTGACGGCCAGGGTGCCGGCCCCCGCGTCCACCCGCAACGTGCTGGCGGCGGGTTCCGTGAGTTCGATTGTTTCCATGAACTTGCAGTCATCCTGGGCAAACAGTGTCGCTGGAGTCGCCGCCAGTAACGCGGCTGTGGCCGCAAGCGCCGCGGCCGTTGCCGCCAGCGCCATCCGAACCGCTGCCTCCGCCTCCCGAGTCCCATGAGACCCTTCCAATACCGCACGATGCGTCCGCGCAATCATCGTGTTTCCCTTTCTTCAGTCGTTCGCGTGAGATTGCGTTTCATGGTGTCTCTCTGGGCAACCCGCCGCAACTCCGGGGACAGCGCCCGCACCTCCACCTTCGGATAGGGATCGGACGGGACCGTGATGAAGCTGGAATCCCCGATCCAGGCGATCCACGGGAGGTCGTCGCTGACCACACCCCCGTTTCCGGTCTCCTGGTCCAGCAGGTAGGTGCGCATCCGCAGGACCGGCATCGATGCCAATCCTTCCCCTGGTGGCGGATTCCCCTGGTGCACGGCCTGAAGGACAACGAAGCCCGGCCGTAGCGCGTGGACGCCGATGAGGTATTCCTGCGAGTTGCCTATCGGGTGGACCGACGAGCTGCGCGCATTGTTCTGGTAGATCAGTCCCTGCTCGAAGTCCTCGATCAGCGCGGTCCACAGCAGCGTGTTGTCCGGCCGGTATCCCTTGACGATCGGGAAGTAGTACTGGGTCCAGACGAGTGTCGGGGGGCCGGCGCCACAAGCGATATTCCCGTAGGACCTCCTCTGCCGGTCCCGTTCGAACTCCGACTGGTAGCCGTCCGCGACCAGGGCAGTGACGCGACCTTCGTCGGCGGACACTTCGCGGATGACCCGGTATGTGTCCGGGTCTGCCGAACCCAGATTCGTGGCGTGAAGGAAGATCCGGTCGCCCACGGCACACATGTCGATGATCGCGGGAATCTCCGTCGTCTGGTCTTCCAGGAGGAGGCCCGTGTATCTGTAGCCACCGGCGCCCAATTCCAGCACCTTGGCCGCCCCGCCGCCGTGCGCTACGACCAGTCGTCCGTCCGGAAGTCTGACAAAGCGGCGGATCCCCCGGAACTCCTCTGGCCCGTCTCCCGTTCCACCGGTTCGGTGGAGAAGGTCACCCGAAGGGCTGAAGACTAGCAACTCATCCGACGTGTTGTCCTGAATGTAGACGTTGCCGTCTTCATCAACGGCGGCATCGCCGACGATTCCCAGGACATCCGGCCCGTCGCCCGCGAAAGTGCCGATGCTGGTGACGACCTCCGCGTCGAGGATGGCCCGCCGGGCTGCGGCCCAGGCGGCGGCGCGCTGGGGGTCGGAGACGCCCGAAAGCACCGTATCGGCGTGGACGCGCGGCCCGCCCGGTGCCGGGAGGTTCTCCTCGGTCGGGTGCATGATGGCGTTGGCGGGAACGATGCCTTGCCGGCATGAGGTGCTGAGCGCGACCGCCGGGAGCAGGATGCAGAGAAGCGGGAAATACCAGCCGGAGGGAGGTCTGGACATGGTGGACTCTCCAGGTCGGAGACAACAGGCTATCCGCCGTTCCCTACGACCAGCCCTCGCCCGTTGGTTTCGCGTCAGCCTCCCCGGTTCACCGGCCTTCCCGGCGTCCACGGCACGTCTTCGGCGTCGAGCGCATCCCGAAACGCGGGCATCGCGGCCACGAGCTCATTGAGCGCGGCGAGCTGCTCGTCGAGAGCCGGGCCCGCCTCCTCCAGCGCGGTCTTTTCGGCGTCGGTCGCGGGCGCGTACGTCTGGTTCATGCCGCCGGCGGTCCCGAGCAGGCTCTGCACGGTGACGGCGCCCCCCCCGCCCCCCCCCCCCCACACCCCACCCCCCCCCCCCCCCGCCCACCAACCCCTTCCCCCGCTCTCCCTCCAGCCGCACCGCGCACGCCCCCGCCCCCACCGCGTGCCTC
>JAPOOQ010000019.1 GCA_026713345.1 Gemmatimonadota bacterium
CCCAGCAGCGTCCGAAACTCCAGATCCACAAAGAGCGCCCGCAGCCGCTCGTTGTCCGGCGCCGACACCTTCAGGTCCTCCAGCTCGGCGTCGACCCCGACATCGGTGCGGATCGTCACCAGCTCCTTGGACAGCAACACCTGCTCACGGTTCGCCACCAGCGATTCGCGCGCCCGCTTGGCCTTGATCTCTTCGGCGTGGTCCAGAACCTCCTCGACCGTCCCGTAGCTCTCCAGCAGCCTGGTCGCCGTCTTGGGCCCGATCCCCGGCGCCCCGGGCACGTTGTCCGAGCTGTCCCCCACCAGCGCCAGGTAGTCCACCACCTGCCCCGGCGCCACGCCCAGCTTCGCGCCCGCGCTCGCCTCGTCCACCCACTCCGCGGCCACCCCCTGCGGACCGCCCCGCCCCGGGTTCAGCAGCTGCACACCGTCGCCCACCAGCTGCAGGAAGTCCTTGTCCCCTGACACGATCACCGCCTCGAGCCCGCCGGCCACCGCCCGCGCCGCCAGCGTCCCGATCACGTCGTCGGCCTCCCACCCGTCCACCGCGATCACCCGGTCCCCGAACGCCTCCACCAGCTCCCGCACCCGCGGCAGGCTGTCCCGCAGCTCCCGCGGCATCTTTTCGCGGGTCGCCTTGTACTCGGGGTACAGCTCCTCCCGGTGGCTCCGCCCCGAATCGAAGACGACCGCGATGTAGTCCGGCCGGTGGTTGTCGCGGATCTGGAAGAGGAAGTTGGCGAATCCGAAGGGCGCCGACGTGTTCTCGCCGCGCGCGTTCGTGAGCGGACGGTGGATGAAGGCGAAGTACGACCGGTAGATCAGCGCGTAAGCGTCGATCAGGAAGAGCCGGGGAGCGGTCTTGGGAGGTGTGTCCATGGGTGCGTGGCGCCGCCCGCGACCCCTGCCTACGGCGCCCGGCGGACGGGACGACGGGTCAGGCGCGCATCACGTTGGCCGCCTGCAGGCCCCGGTCCGTCTCCTGAACCTCGAATTCCACCTCGTCGCCCTCGGCCAGGGTTCGGAACCCATCGCCCTGAATCGAACTGAAGTGAACGAAGACGTCTCCGCCCGATGGACGGGTGATGAAGCCGTAGCCCCTGGAATCGTTGAACCACTTGACCGTCCCTCGCGTCATTCCCGTTGCCCTCCCGATGTTGGGGATTTCGCCTCTGCGGCGCCCGCTCCGGGGGCCCGCGCGATGCCTGTATGGGGTCCCATCATGGGAAGGGGGACGGGGGGCGTCAAGCGGTGTGGAGCGGCAGGAAGATCACCCTGGTCGGGGTGGCCACGATGATGAGGTCGGAAAGCACGATCAGGTCCACGATCTCCCCCCCGACTTTCACCGCCCGGCGGTCGAGGCGAAGGGAAGTCGCGCCACCGTCGAGGGGGATGCTGAACGCCAGCGGTCCGTCCCAATCGCATTGGGGATCGGGTTGGCGCAGCAGCACCCACAGCCCTTCGCCGACCACCCTTGCGCTCGTGATCGGCATGGCGGAGACGCCCAGTCCATCGGCCGCGCATTCCCGCACCATCTGCCGCACATCGGCAGGCACAGGAAGCTCCACGATGGTAGACGGCATTTCGCAAACCGCGCATCCCGTCCGCCCCGATGACCGACACCCTGGGCTTTCGCACGACCGACATCATAATGCCGTCACCGAATGCGACGAACGGGGCGTCACGGTGGTCTATCCCCGATATCTCGTCTCCACCGAGGCCTCC
>JAPOOQ010000020.1 GCA_026713345.1 Gemmatimonadota bacterium
GAGATGAAGGAGGGGATGGAATCGCTCCGGACCGAAATCGCCGAGAACACCGCTTCCCTCAGATCCGAAATCGCCGACAACACCGCGTCCCTCCGGACCGAGATGAAGGAGGGGATGGATTCGCTCCGGACCGAGATCGCCGACAACACCGCATTCCTCAGATCCGAAATCGCCGAAAACATCGCGTCCCTCCGGACCGAGATGAAGGAGGGGATGGAATCGCTCCAGACCGAGATGAACGCGAAGGTCGAGTGGCTTCGGTCGGAGTTCAAACACGACCTTGGCCTGCACCGGACGGAGTCACGGGAGGACACCGCCGGTGTTCGCAGGGAAGTTGCCGTGCTGCGCAGCGAATGCAGAGAGGATCTTGCTGCGCTGCGGGTCGAGATCACGGGCTTGCGAACCGATAACCGAACCGACCTGGCCGCGTTGAGAGCAGACTTCCGGGAGGCGTTCGGCGGGTCCCGGGCAACGACGGTCAGTTAGTCTCCATCGTCACCAGCCGGATCACCCGCACGATCGGCACATCGAATTCGCCGACCTCGATGTAGGCCATCAGCCCGTCCGGACCGAACGCGTCCGGGATCCGGGGGCCATCCGCCGGCAGCGTTCCGACATACTCCCCATCAGCGGTCAGGATGTCGATCGGGCCCGGTCCGTGGCCCCCCGGCCCCGTCCGCTCGACCCAGATCAGGTCCCCCGCATCCACGGCCATGCCTGCGATCGCGGGGATCACGTCAGTGAAGACCATGTCGTCGACCTGAGCCAGCTGGTTGGCCCGCATCTGTTCAATGAGATCCGCTTCCAGGAACCCGGTTGCGTCCGTGGTTGCCGCGGCAGCTTCGGAGAGCGCCTCCCTGCGCCGCTCCCGCTCCGCCGCCATCACCGCGCCGGTCACCGGTTCCGGCGCAATCGGCCGTTCGACGGCACCCACAACGCTCCCGTCCAGACCGATCAGCTTGACCCGATACGCCATCGAGTCGACGACCGCGAGGCGCCCGTCGGAGAGCATCCCGAGGTGCAGCCCGGGCTCGAAGGCGCGCAGCCGGGTCATCTCGATGCTCATCTCCGTCTGTCCGCGTTCATTCTCGGTCGTCAGCTCTTCGTCCAACTCCGTGGGCTCCAGATTCCAGGCCCGGTAGAGCACCTCCTTGCCCGCTTCACCGAGGGTAAAGAGTTCGATGTCGCGCAGGTGCGAGTCCTCCTCTTCCTCCTGTTCGGACCGCGCCATTCGCATTCCGCCCCTCGACACGATTCGGCCATCGGACCGCGCCATCAGCAGGCTTCCCGGAGCCCCCGCAAACATGTCGAAGGTGACCTCCTCCAGAAACGCGCCCTGCGGATCGTACAGCTGCCAGGTCCGGGGGAAGTCGTAGATGACGATCCTGCCGTCCCGGAGGATCTCGAACCCGTACGGGAAGCCGAGCTCACCGGGCCCCTCTCCCTCGCCGCCGATCTCGCGCACGAAGCTCCCCTCCCGGTCGACCACCACGATCCGCATGGCCTGGGGGTCGAAGATGTGGAGGTTGCCGGACGCGTCGAAGGCGATCTTGTCGACTCTCGTGAAGTTCTCCCAATCCTCGCCCGAGTACTCGCCAACCGAGTAGACGTCTTCGATCGTGGGGGTGAGCGGGATGTCGGCGCCCGGGTCGGCCGCTGGACCATCGCCGCACGCGAGCAGCAGGATGCAGAGCGCACCGGGAAGCAGCGTTTCGGCTCGATTCATCGGGATTCCTTTCAGGTCGGAGCAGAACATGTCATACACATTGGACGTGGCAGATGCCCGGGGCGTTGCGAGCGCCCGGGGGGCAAATAAATCCTCGCGGAAGCACGAATCTCTCTACGCAGGGTCGACCGACTGGTTTCAGTCAGCATCTGGTCACTGAGAAAGTAACACGGACATTACATAATGTCGTGTTTTCTTTACACTACTCCGCTCGGGCCCGGTCCTCTCACCTTTCCCACCGTCCCCGGGCACCCTACGTTGCCGTTCAAAGCTGGCCCAAAGCGCCGGGCCGGACAAGTTTGAACCGGCCTGCTGCACGAGGGCGAACCGTTGACCCCGGGCCGCCGCGGCGAGCCGAACCGCTCACACCGGAGGCACCGATGGCCCGACCGCGCACAAACCTCGCTCTTCTCCTTCCCCTGCTGCTCTTCCCCGCGGCCCTCGCCGCCCAGAACGAGCCCGACGGCACCCTCAAGCTGGCCACCTACCTGGACTGGGAGACGGTGTCGAACCCGCAGATCTCGCCGGACGGCAGCGAGATCATCTTCACGAAGGGCTGGGTGGACAAGATCAACGACCGCCGCAGTTCGTCGATCTACATCATGAACGTCGACGGCAGCCGCATGCGCGTGCTCGTGGAGGACGGATCGTCGCCGAAATGGTCGCCGAGCGGGGACCGGATCCTGTATACGGCGGGCACCGAGTCCGAGGGCACCGAGATCTTCGTGCGCTGGATGGACGACGAAGGCGCGGCCACGCAGATCACCCACCTGGAAAACAGCCCCGGCAACGTGGAGTGGTCGCCGGACGGAACGGAGATCGCCTTCACCATGTCGGTCGACTCCGACAACCCGTGGCCGATCAGCCTGCCGGGGCGGCCGGAGGGGGCGAATTGGACGGAAGGGCCGAAGGTGGTGGACCGCCTCGTCTACAGGCGCGACCGCCGCGGCTACATCGACGGTGGCTACACCCACCTCTTCGTCGTCCCGGCGGACGGTGGCACCGCGCGCCAGCTCACCGACGGCGACTGGAACCACAACGGCGTTGCGTGGACGCCCGACGGGGCGGAAATCCTGTTCACGTCGCTGCGTGTCGAGGATGCCGAACACGAGTGGCGCCAGTCGGACATCTACTCGGTGAACGTGGGAAGCGGCGCCATCACCCGGCTTACCGACCGCTCCGGCCCCGACGGCTCCCCGCTGCCATCCCCCGACGGCCAGCTCATCGCCTTTACCGGCAACGACCTCACCACCGACACGTACATCACGCCCAGGCTCTACGTGATGAACCGCGACGGCTCGAACATCCGCATGATCAGCGACGGCTTCGACCGCAGGGGCGGCGGGATGATCTGGGCGGAGGACGGCAGCGGCTTCTACATGACGGTGCGCACCGAGGGGACCGGCAACCTCTACTTCGCGTCGGTGCGCGGGGGCGTGCGGCAGGTCACCGAGGGCAACCACATGCTGAGCGTCTCGACGATCGGTTCGGGCGTGGCGGTGGGGACGCGGACGGACTACCACCGTCCCGGCGATCTGATCTCCTTCCCGCTGAGCGACCCCGGCCGGATCACCCAGCTCACCGAAGTGAACGCGGACGTGCTGCACGGCGTCGCGCTCGGCGAGGTCGAGGAGGTCTGGTACAAGTCGGTCGAGGACTACGACATCCAGGGGTGGATCATCAAGCCGCCCGATTTCGACCCGTCGAAGAAGTATCCGCTGATCCTGGCCATCCACGGCGGGCCGCACGGGATGTACAACGTCGGCTTCAACTTCGGCTGGCAGAACCACGCCGCAAACGGGTACGTGGTGCTGTACACGAACCCCCGCGGCTCATCCGGGTACGGCAGCGCCTTCGGCAACGCGATCAAGAACGCGTACCCCGGCAAGGACTTCGACGATCTCATGGCCGGCGTCGACCTGGTGATCGACCGCGGCTACATCGACGAGCAGAACATGTTCGTGTACGGGTGTTCCGGGGGCGGCGTGCTGACCTCGTGGGTGGTGGGACACACGGACCGCTTCGCGGCCGCGTCGGCCAACTGCCCCGTGACGAACTGGCTCTCCTTCGTCGGCACGACCGACGGCGCCAGCTGGTACCGCAACTTCGAGCACTTCCCCTGGGACGATCCGTCGGAGCACCTGCGCCGCTCCCCGCTGATGTACGTCGGCAACGTCACCACCCCGACAATGCTCATGACCGGCGAGGGCGACCTCCGCACCCCGATGCCGCAGACCGAGGAGTACTACCAGGCGCTGCGCGTCCTCAAGGTCCCGACCGCGATGATCCGCTTCAGGAACGAGTGGCACGGAACGAGTTCGACGCCGTCGAACTTCCTGCGGACGCAGATCTACCTCAGGGGGTGGTTCGAGAAGCATCGCAGAGGGGGGCCGATTACGTAGGGGGCAGCGAGCGCCCGACTCGCCAGATGTCCGAGATGGCTGCCATGACCTCGCGGCCGATCAGGTCCATCTTGCGGACCAGCTCGATGCGCGGTAGCGCCTGCCGGTACTTCTCACCGGGAAGCAGCTCGGTGAACAGGCCGCAGGCGTCGGCCAGACAGATGATCACGACATCACGGGGGGTGGGGATCACCTCTTCGAAGAGAACCTCCAGGATGCGCAGCTTCACCTCGACCTCGGCCGTGCCGTCGACCCGGGGGTAGCGCCGCGCCTTCAACACCCACAGGAACCGGTCCTCGCGGCGCTCCAGAATCCCGCGCGCGATCAGCTGCTCAATGGCGGCCTCCCGCGTCTCGTAGGCGCGCTCGGCCGCCCGCTCCACCCAAAAGCGCGCGTCGCGCGTCTCCCCGGCGTTGGCGATATCGGCCAGCACGGGGTCGAGGATGTCGTCCCCAAGCGGGGTCGAGTCCACCAGGATCAGCTCTTCCAGGTCGGTGTCGATCCGGTCTTCCATCGCGAGATCCATCAGCACCCCGCCAGCGAGCGCGTAGCGGAGCGACAGGTCGGGCACCCGCAGGAACCTCTCTCCCTCGCTTTCGAGGAGCAGGAGCATGATCTCTTCGGCGAATCTCAGCATGGCGGGCTCTCGCGGGTCGAAACGGGTTCCGGCGGGGACGTGGACCCTACCCCAGCGGCTGGATGTCCGCAAGATCGCGCCCCGCCGAGAATCGCCCCCCGGGTTGGGCCGGAAGCAGTCGCCCCGACGCACAACCAGCGCAGGCCGCTTCGGCAGGGATCCGGGACCGGCCTACCGACGGATCCATGCCCTCCAGGCGTCTACATCCGTTCCGAAATCCTCGCCGCTGATGGCTCTCAGGAAGTTCAGGGCCGGGATCCGAGTCGGTCCATGCTCGGCTCCAGCGTACGCGAGCAGCAGGTCGGGGTTCTCCCGAGCCAATTGCTGCGCAAACTCCGGGTCGATGTCCGTGACGACCAGGACCTGCAGGATCGAGTCGAACGCGGACAGATTGGTGCCCTCGAAGATCGCCGACAGCGGCGAGCGGGCTCCCGACCAGTCGATTGGGTTCCTCTTCCGCGTGATCCGGCCCTCCACCATGCCCGCGAACATGCCTTCGAGCATGCTTCGGGCCACGTTGTTGACTGCGCGATAGGGATGGGGATCAATCAGGGAACTCACCAGGGCGTGCCACGCCCTGTCGTCATCCATGAAGTTGCCGAGCACGAGGGTTGCGACGAGCCGTGCCGACGACGATGAGTCCCTGGCAAGCACTTCGTGGGCACGGCGGCGATCCTCCTCGCCGTCTGCCTGGGCGGCCAGCTCCCACACCCGTTCGACAGATTCCGGATCGGCGCCCATCTGTTCGGCAATCCGCCGCGGGCTGTCGGGGTTGGTCAAGTAACCGCTCGCGGGAAAAGCCCGCGCGACTACGCTCAGCGTATACAGGTCGTCGCCGATGGCTGCCTGCAGTTGCTCCCACGTCTGCGGCAGATCGACCGTTTCGCTTCCTGTCTGACGGTACCGGACCCGGGCGCTGTCTTCCAGGCCAACCACGACCGTGTACCACTCATCGGATTGATCCATCCTCCAGCGCATTGCGGCCGCATCGGCGAATCCGAGGTTCTGCCTCATGACAGTTGCACACGCATGGAAGGGGAGGTCGGGGGCGAGATTCTAAATGGCATCGAACAGCTCCTGGGCATCCCAGCGCTGCAACCCGACGAATTCGACCGGTCCGTCAGGCCCGGCAATGACCTGGCTGTCGCTATGCGCCGCCGTGACCGCGAGCAGTGTGACGATTCCCGCGACTGTGCGGAGGGTTTTCATCGGTGACTCCCTTTCCGGGTGTTGCCTTGACTGACCATCCTCGGCGCCCAACCCCCCCGATCCAGCGGCCACAACTGCACGTACTCCACGTCGTGGTCGTCCCGCGCCCACACGAGAGCCAACACGACCAGCGGCGCAGCTGCGGCCGCGGGAAAGCGGCATCGACCCCCGGCTACCACGCCGGCCCCCAAACATCGACGATCACCACACCCAGCGCGTCCACTCGCCGGGAAACGATCAGGCCGTCGTTCGTGAACCCCTGTCCGTTCCATGGGAATCGCTGGCTCCGCAGGACTACTCCGCGATCAGGATCCATCACCTCGACGATCGAATCGTAACGCCGCTCACCCGAGAGCGAACCCACCTCATCGACTGGAGCCCAATCCGCGTCCGCGAGACGGACCATCGTCCAGATGAAGCCCTCATCGTCAACGTGAACATCCGTCAAGTACGGTGCTGGAGGGTCTTTGGCAAAGTCCACCGGGCCTTCGACCTCGCGATCGGGGAACCAGTCGACGACGCGTTTCAGCATCCTCAAGGGAGTCCCCTCTGCGGCATACTCCGTGATCTCATATCGGTCGGGGCGCGCCGCCCAGACGGTCATCCCCTCGGCAGCCAAACGTCGCTGAGCGGCTGATGGCCTGAACTGATCAACCGTCTCGTCCGGTACCGAGGGGCTGACCGATCCGCCGGGCCTGACCACATGCATCAGGTATCCGGTCGCGGCCGCGGTGTGCTCGCCGCCCGCAACGACGATCGAGCCGTCGGCGAGCTGCGCCACCTGGTGTGGATACGGGTTGATCCGCAACACTTGCGTCCGCGCCACGGTACCGTCGGCGTTCAATACGGTCAAGCGCGCATTCACCCGATCGAAAGCCCCCAGCGAGTCGCCCCGCAGCATCAGGAGTTGCATGATGCTCCGGTACTCCCCCGGTCCCTCGCCCCCGCGACCCCACACGGTCTCCAGGTTGCCGCCGGTGTCATATACCAGGATCCGGTTCACGGGCCACCCCGCCCTTACGAAGTAGCGACCGCGTGCGTCATGTACCACATCCCTGTGACGCTCATCGGCCGGACTGTCCGGCTCTGCCGCGGACCCGAGAGACGCCATGTGCGTGACCCGCAACTCGCAGGTGGTGCATGGTGACAAGCGGGTGATCGCCTGTCCAGCGAGCGCGGTGGCCGATAGAGGGAAGGTCGCAACGACAATCCATGTGCGAATGCTGGACCTCACGGCTGTTCCCCTTGCAGGGCAGAGCCGAACTCGCGGCCCCGCAACCACATCAAGTCAATTCATGTCGCCTCTTGTCTCCGACACTTGATCGGGACCGATGGTTGCTCCGGGTCGGCGCGCCCGAACCCGTGACAACCATCCGGCCCGCTCACCGTGTCTTCCATGCACGACTGGCCGCAACGCTGCCCAAACGGCAGACCCACCGAGCCGCCGCACGCCGGAGGAACATCATGACGCAGCCGCAACCGAGCTTCTCCAAGTTCGCCACACCCGCGATGGCCTTTCAGGACGTGATCTACGAATTCACAATCTTCTCGGCCGACGGGTCGGAGTTCCAGCGGGTGGGACGCGAGGGTGAAGGGCCCGGCGAATACAGATTCGTGTTCCGGGTCAGGGAGCACGCGGGCCTGCTCCACGTCTTCGACTGGAAGCGAAGGAGCATCACCGTGCTGGACTCGGACCTTGAGGTGGTTGGCACTCTTCCGGTGCGATGCCTTGACTGCAACGGCGTTGACATGGCCATGCTGCCCGACGGCGCGGTGGCGCTGAACTATTTCCTTTCCGCGGCCGAGAGCGAACAACCTGCCAACGCGAACGAGGGATTCGCGTTGCACGTGGCTTGCACCCTACCCGACATCCTCCACCGACGGCAGCATCCCCGGACACGGCTCACCGCTGACCCGGCGGAGCGGGTGGAGGGACACCCGGTTGGCGGCCGAGTAGGTGGTGAACGTGGTTCTATTCCCCTGCACCGTCGTCCCCTTGTCGTACCAGAACACGAGGGCGCTGTCCTGGTGGACGAGCAAGGCGTCATAGGCAAATGACGGTGCCTGTTTGCGCACTACCGCGTAGCAACCGGTTTCGGGGTCGATGATCGCGCCCGGAAGCACAGCGTTACGGCCGAGCAAAACTAAGTTGCCCTGGGAGTCCAACGACGGTTTCAGTTGTCGGGTCACGTTGATGCAGGGCAACTCCACGGGCACACCGGGTCCCACAGTTGTTGCTACTGTACAGCCCTCCAACCCCTCGGCGACTTCGTCCGGAACCGCCAACCGCACCATTTCGCCGGTGCGGCGGTATGCGAACACGGAATCCGGACCTTCCGTGTTACTGGACACGACGTATGCCCTGTCCCGCCCGCAGACAATCCGTGCAGTGAACCTTCTTCCGCTGGTCGCCGCGGCGGCCTGTTCCCTCTCTCTTGGGCCTATCACTTCATCCTCGCCATCCGATCCGCGCCGAACTACCCCGCCCTGGACGGGAATCGCCGGCTGACCGTCAAGCTCACACACCCCGGTGGGCACCTCCGCCCGAGGGCTCCAGTTGCTGACAGGCGCACCGAGCGAGTCGAATTCGAGGACCCTCACATAGCCCGAGACGTAGAGACCCCCGTCACCAGCAAGCGCCATGCTCCTCTTGCCCCGCGAGAGTTCGAATGGGCCGTCACCCGTCGGAGTCCGAATTGTCCGAAGCCACTCACCCGTCTCGAGGGAAAAGGCCATCACCCCCTCCGGTTCCTCGGCGTCGTTGACGTAGATGATTGCCCGGTTCCGGTCCAGGACCAGGTCCTGAATGGTCTCCATGGCGCGCCATTGGTCATCGATGATGATCCGGCCGGCTACCGTGTCGATCGCGAGCACCTGCTGGGCATGGGCCGCCGGGGCACCGAGGGTCGCCGCAAGGGCAAGCAGTGTCGTGGCCCGGTAGCCGTTCATCCTCCTGATTGCGTTCATGGGCCTACCCTACGCCCCCGGCCAATGGCTTGTTTCACGACGTCCGCATCATCCCTGGCTGGAAGCTGCCCAGCGAACAACGGAGTTGCTGGCGATGGGCGTCGCGGACTCCTCGGACCTGCGGCGCGTTCGGGCGTGCGGCTGGCGTCAGGCGGCGTCCACCCTACCTGCCATCCTCCACCGACGGCAGCATCCCGGGACACGGCTCGCCGCTGACCCGGCGGAGCGGGTGGAGGGA
>JAPOOQ010000021.1 GCA_026713345.1 Gemmatimonadota bacterium
CCCCCCCCCCCCCCCCCCCGCCCCCCCCCCCCCCGCCCCTCCCCTTCCGGTTCGGCCTCGCCGGCGCCGCGGTCCCGTTGCTCGTCTTCGCCGCCGGGGCGGCGTGGCTGGGATTCTCGGGCGCGCCGGACGAGCGCGGGCTCTGGCCCGTCCTCATCGCCGCTCTCGGCACGGGGCTGCTGCTCGCGCGGCGCGCGGCGGACTACAGCGCAGCCGCGATCCGGGGCATGTCGCGGCCGATCGTCATGCTCATGGTCATGGCCTGGCTGCTGGCGGGGATCTTCTCGGTGCTGCTGCGCGAGTCGGGGCTGGTCGATGCGCTGGTGTGGGCCGGCGGCGAACTGGGCCTGCGCGGCGGAGGCTTCGTGCTGCTGGCCTTCCTTATCGCGGTGCTCTTCTCGACCGCGACGGGGACGAGCCTGGGCACGATCCTGATCTGCGCCCCCCTGCTCTACCCGGCCGCCGGTGTCCTCGAAGCGAAGCCGGCCGCGTTGATCGGCGCCATCCTCGCCGGCGCCACCTTCGGCGACAACGTCTCGCCCGTTTCCGACACCACGATCGCGTCGGCGAGCAGCCAGAGGGCGCCGATGGGCGGGGTGGTGCGGTCGCGGCTGCGCTACGCGGTTCCGGCGGCGCTGGTCGCCGGGATCGCGCTGGTGCTGTTTGGGGGGGTGGCCGGTGTGCCTGCCGCGCCCGTGAGCGCGGACAGCGACCCGGCGCAGGCGGGCGCCCTGGCCGGGGGCGGCGGCAACCCGGTTGCCTTCGCGATGCTGCTCGCGCCGCTGGCAACCTTCGTCGTGCTCTGGCGCGGCAAGGGGCTGGTGGAAAGCCTCTTCACGGGCGTCGTGGCGGCCGTGGCGGTGGCGCTCGCATGCGGCCTCGTGTCGCCGGGCGACCTGATCCACATCGACGCCGCGGCCTTTCGCGCCGAGGGCCTGATCCTCGAAGGGATGGAGGGGGCGGTGGGGATCGTGGTCTTCACCATCCTGCTGATGGGGATCGTGGGGGCCGTGCAGCAGGCCGGGATCCTGGACCGGGTGGTGCGGGGGTGGCGTCCGGACGCGGAGGCGCCGCGCCGCACCGAGCTCGGGATCTTCGGGATCACGAGCGTGGCGGTAATCGTCACCACCCACTCGGTCATGGCCATTCTGGCGGTGGGGGATCTGGTGCGCCGGGCAGGCCGCCCGGCGGGCATCGGGCGCTTCCGGAGGGCCAACATCATGGACATGACCGTGTGCACCTACCCCTTCCTGCTTCCCTTCTTCATCCCTACCATTCTGGCGTCTTCTGCCACCGGCGCCGGCGAAGCCTACGGGGTGCCGCGGGTGTCGGCGCTCGATGCCGGGCTCGCGAACCCGTATTCGTGGGCGCTCCTCGCCGTCATGCTACTGGCGATCCTCACGGGAATGGGCCGGCCGGAGCGGGCGACGGAGCCGCAACCGACAACCTCGGAACCTCAGCCATGATCATTCGACCCAGAGTTCGCGGATTCGTCTGCGTCACCACCCATCCCACCGGGTGCGCCCGCAACGTCCAGGGCCAGATCGCCCACGCCAGCGCCCGTCCGCTGGCCAACCCGCCCCGCTGCGCTCTCGTGCTGGGCTCGTCGACGAGCTACGGGCTGGGATCGCGGGTCGCACTGGCCTTCGGAGGACGCGCGGCGACATTCGGCGTATTTTTCGACCGGCCGCCCCGGGGCAAGCGGTCCGGCACGGCGGGGTGGTACAACACGGCCGCCTTCGAGGCCGCCGCGGCCGAGGCGGGCCTGCAGTCCGGCTGCTACAACGGCGACGCCTTCTCCCACGAGGCGAAGGAGCGCGTGGTCGAGGTGCTCAAGCGGGATTTTCCGCCGGTGGACTGCGTGGTGAACTCGCTCGCGGCCCCGCGGCGGACCCATCCGGACACCGGGGAGACCTTCACCTCGGTGCTGAAGCCCATCGGCGCGCCGTACCGCTCCAGGACGCTCAACACCGACCGTGCCCAGGTCACGGACATCGAGCTGGAGCCGGCCACCCGGGAGGAGGTCGACGCCACGGTGGCCGTCATGGGCGGCGAAGACTGGCGTCTCTGGATGGAGGCGCTCCGGCGCGGGGGCGTACTGGCGCCGAACTGCCGCACCTTCGCCTACAGCTATATCGGCCCCGAGCTCACCTGGCCCATCTACCGGGACGGCGCCATCGGACGCGCCAAGGCCGACCTGCACCGCACCGCGCGCGAACTCGACGCCGAGCTCTCGCGGTCCGGGGGCCGCGCCCACATCGCGATCCTGAAGGCGGTGGTGACGCAGGCCAGCGCGGCGATCCCCGTCGTCCCCCTCTACATGTCGATCCTGTTCCGGATCATGAAGGAGAACGGGGACCACGAGGGGCCGATGGAGCAGGCGCAGCGGCTCTACGGGACGAAGGTGTACGGGGACGCGGGCGTCGTGGCCGATGGGGACGGTTTCATCCGCATGGACGACCTTGAGATGAAGCCCGAGACGCAGGCGGCGGTGATGCGTGCCTGGGAGTCGGTGTCGACGGAGACACTGCGTGCGGAGACCGACTTCGACGGGTACCGCGCGGAGTTCCTTCGTCTGTTCGGGTTCGAGGTTCCGGGCGTGGATTACGGCGCCGATGTCGATCCGGCGGTCGAGATCCCCACGCTGGTGGGCGGCTGAAGCGGCGGTGTCCGTCGTGAAGCCGACCCTCGAGCAGCTCGCCGATCTCGCCCGCCGCGACCCCGTGCTCGGCGAGGCGATGGCCCGCGTCGCTCCCTACCCGGGTTTCCCGGCCGGCCCGCTCGCGCGCGGATCGCACTTCCAGGCGATCGCGCGCTCGATCACCTTCCAGCAGCTGGCCGGGGCCGCCGCGCGCACCATATACGGACGCGTGTGCGAGCTCACCCCCGGGCCCGGCTTCCCCACCGCGCAGGAGTGCCTGCAGCTCCCGGACGAGGACTTCCGCGGCGCCGGCCTCTCCGCCGCGAAGACCCGCGCGATCAGGGATCTGGCCGGACGCTGCACGGACGGTTCGGTGCGGCTGCGCGCCGTGTCCCGCATGAGCGACGCCGAGGTGGTGGAAATGCTGTCGGCCGTGTGGGGGATCGGGGAGTGGACCGCGCAGATGTTCCTGATGTTCCGGCTCGGCCGCCTCGACGTGATGCCCACGGGGGACCTGGGCGTGCGCGAGGGCGCGCGGTTGCTGGACGGGCTGGCCGAGCGGCCCGCGCCCCGGGAGGTCCTGGCGCGCGCCGAGCCGTGGCGGCCGCTCCGCTCGGTCGGGACGTGGGTGATGTACCGGCTGTGCGATGAGGCGCGGGAGGGGGAGGGTGGCGGCACGCGCTCGGGTCCTGACCACGCGCCTGCAGACACCGCTGGGCGAGATGGTGGCGGGGGCGACCGACGCGGGCGTGTGCCTCCTGGAGTTCGCGGGGCGAAAGACGCTGACGGCGCAGCTCGCGCGGCTGGAGGGGGTGGCGGGGCCCCTGGCGCCGGGTCCGCATCCACACACGGAGGCGCTGGAGCGGGAGTTGGGGGAGTACTTCGCGGGCGAGCGCAAGGAGTTTGCCGTTCCGTTGGTGCTCCCCGGAACGACCTTCCAGGAGCGGGTCTGGCGTGCGCTGCGCGAGATCCCCTACGGAACCACCATCAGCTACGCCGACCTCGCGCGGCGCACGGGTTCCGAGCTCGCGGTGCGCGCAGTGGGGCGCGCCAACGGCGACAACCGGATCGCCATCGTCGTGCCGTGCCACCGGGTCGTCCGCGCCGATGGCAATCTGGGCGGCTACAGCGGCGGCCTGGACCGCAAGCGGCGCCTTCTCGATCTGGAGGCGGGGGCCTTGCAGCTCTTCGGGAGCGGGGAAACCTAGCCTCCGGACCGAAGACAGACCCCGGTGCCCGCGGCGTCAAGACCTGCCAAAACGGCAGAGTCCACCGAGTGCAGCGCCGAAAAACCTGCCAAAATGGCAGACCCAATCTTCCGCGCCCTCACAACCTGCCAAAATGGCAGGTCACCTGAGCCGCGAATCACAGTAGGAAATCGTCTAAAGTCTTACTGGACTGCACGATCTGCGTTTCCTGGCGTATTGGCAAATCTGATTCTACCTAACCGAAATGGCGGGGAAATCGCCATCAATCGGCGGGACTCTGGATTCCGAACGGTTCTCGCGCGACCGAAGCCATGCCCCGGGCCTTTCCCGGCCTGTGCGAGGCGACCGATCCGCCATGCGGCGGTTTGGTGGGTTGGCCCTCCCGTCGGCCAGTCGCCTTGTCTCCCGTCCTCAAGACAGAAACCCGAAACGGGCACGCAAGGACTATCGTGAAATCCATCTGACACGGCAATGAACCCTGCTCCCACCCATCCGCACGCGCAACCACCACGGTTTCCGGCGGCGCAACCCGAACCTCCCGACTCACCTCGCCGATCTCCTCGCCGCGCAGCAGCCGCAACACCACCTCGGCCTTCCGCTGCGCGCTCCACCGCTTCGGCAGACCTTCCCGCCGGCCGCGGCTCTTCGCCGAATCCTGCTGTTCCGTACTCCGACATCTCGTGCCTCCTCTCTCCTGGACCCCGGAAGGGTTGCTAAACTACTGTCCAGAGAAATCGGGGGCACTACAGCCACCTACCAGCTGTAGTGTCCCCGTCGAATCGAAAGCTCACGAGATGGAGAACAGAAGTGCATTCTGGAGACGCCGCCACAGCTTGGAAGCCGAAAACACACCAGAACGCTAAGGCTCTACGGCTCTTCTGCGCAGGGATGGACGACATGCATGGCACGTTGGCCATGCTGAGCCGAGGTCATGTCGGGCTAATGGGAACGGTGGGGCGGAGGGTATCAGTGGAGTTGCGAAAGCTACTCTTTGACGGTACGCCCCTGGTCCATCGCGTTCTTCACCGACCGAGGTTCCATCCGCTTCCCGACAACGGAAGCGAGTACATCAACCACCAGGTCGCCGAGCTCCTCAACGAGTTCCACATCCCCACCTTCACCAAATCCCGGCCCCGCCACTCGAACGACAACGCGCTCGTCGAGTCCAAGAACGGCTCCATCGTCCGCAGGTGGCTCGGCCACATCCACGTCCCCCACGCCCTCGTCCCCCGGGTCAACGCCTTCCTCCACGACCACCTCTGCCCCCTCCTCAACTTCCACCGGCCATGCCTCTTCCCCACCGAGGTCCCCGGCCCCAACGGCCGCATCAAGAGACGCTACCGGCAGGAAGACGTCGCCACACCCTACGAGCGGTTCAAATCCATGCCCGGCGCCGAAGACTTCCTCCAGCCCGGCGTCTCCCTCGACGCGCTCGACCAGCTGGCCGCCGCAGCCACCCACCTCGAAGCCGCCAAGGCCGTCCAGCGTGCCCGCGACGAACTCCTCCGCGCCGTCGGCCAGGCCAGAGAC